>CASETG010000046.1 GCA_949290765.1 Oxalobacter formigenes
TCGTCAGGCAGTCAAGCAGAATGCGCACAATTCCAGTCAGCGTTCCGCATTGCGTACGGCAATCAAGGCTGCCAAGAAGGCAATTGCTGCCGGTGACAAGGAAGTCGCGGCTTCCGTATTTGTAAAGACTGTCTCGACCATTGACCGGATTGCAGACAAGAAACGTATTCACAAGAACAAGGCTGCTCGTCACAAGAGCCGTCTGGCAGCTGCCCTGAAGGCAATGTCTGCCGCAGCCTGAGAAATATCTCCGGTTTTTGAGCAGTATCCAATAGCAGGCGCGTCTGGTGACAGATGCGCCTGAACTTGTTTATTGCTGATAACGATACCCGAATTCTTTCTCGAAACGGTCTGCAATTTCAGCGGCGGTCAATTTGTGGTTTTGCGGACCGGCATATCCAATCTTGATCGCACCCATCAGGCTGCCGAGGCGGCCGCTCGTCATCATGTCCATACCGTGTGTCAAGCCGTAAATCAGGCCGGCACGGAATGCATCGCCGCATCCGGTCGGATCCGCTTCGCGTTCAGCCTTGACGCCTGGAATCATCAGATGTTCGTTACCCTGATGGATAACGGCGCCGCGTTCCGCGCAAGTCACGATAAAGGCATCGACGCGTGAGGTGATTTCCGCTGTTGACCAGCCGGATTGCTGGGACAACATCTCGCTTTCATATTCGTTGACGGCGACATAGGATGCCAGTTCGATGAAGTGACGCAGCTCGTTCCGGCTGAAAGTCGGCAGCTGCTGTCCCGGGTCGAAAATGAAAGGAATACCCAGTCGGGCACAATCGTTCGCATTTTGTATCATGCCTTCCTTGCCATCCGGAGCGACGATGGCGAGCCGGATGTTTTCGCCGGCCAGATTCTCGATGTGGTTTTCATGCGCAAGAGCCATTGCCCCCGGATGGAATGCGGTGATCTGGTTATTGTTCCGGTCGGTCGTGATGAAAGCCTGTGCGGTATAGGCATTCTTGATTGTGCGGATATGGCGGCGCGAAATATTCAGTTCGGCAAGCCTTTCCAGATAAGGACCGCCATCCATTCCGATGGTCGCCATAATCAATGGATTGCCGCCCAGAAGTTTGAGGTTGTAAGCGATGTTTCCGGCGCAGCCGCCGAATTCGCGCCGCATTTCCGGTACCAGAAAGCAGACATTGATGTTGTGCAACTGGTCGGCCAGGATGGATTCCGAGAAACGGTCGGGGAACGACATGAGCGTATCGTACGCCATGGAGCCGCAAATTAAGGAAGTCATGTTCAAATATCAGATAAATTTTAATGATTGAAAGGAACGATACGGCTGTGAATGACCGTATCGTGTGGCTGTTCGATAAACAGCTGGATATGATTTTTTTCTCCGGCAGGCCATACGGCTGGGTGGCGTGTGGTCTCGGCAAGATATTCGTCAGGCTCGATGACCCTGCGGGAGAGAACCTGGTTGTCCGGGCCTGTTATTTCCACAATGAGCGATGGCCAGGGTTGCGGCGATTCACTGTCATGAAACAGGGTGACCGATTGTGTGAAATGGCCGGTGGCGTTTTCGGCCGGAGTCGGCTCACCGTATTCGATATGCCACGGTGTGCCAGGAACGGTCGCGTTTCCGGTCGGACAGGACAGCATTTCGCATGTCGAGTCGACAAGTCCTTTTGCAGGCGGCCACCATGTCACGATATGCGAACCGTAATGGTAAACGATTTGACCGCACAGTAGGATTGCCAATACGATCGAACCGGCCAGCCAGAATACACCGGCAATGCGGGATTTCCGCTTTTTGCGCTGAATCGTTTCAAACAAATCATCGGTCTGTGAATGACCTTGCAGAGCGTTACCGGCATCGTTTTCCGGATATGTCGCAGGATGGTTTGACGGAACTTGCGCTGATTGGGCGAGAATATCGGATGATGGCTCAGGTTGTTTTGCATCGCCTGACGGCGGGATGCGATTTTCGTCCGGAGTGCCGGAGACGTCGGGTGATATGGCCGGTTCTGCCGGTGTAGCCGTATCCAGCTCGAGACTGAGGGATTGCAGTTGTCTGTCGAAAGATTCCTTGAGCGCTTCGGTTGACGGAACGGAAACCGCCGGTTCCGTCAAAGGAAGTGTGTTTTCCGTATTGTCCGGCAGTGTCAGGTCATCGGCCGCTTTTGCGCGCGAAATGCGGCCTGCCAGATTGTCGATACCGTTAAACAGTTTGCGGCATACACCGCAGCGCACGGTTCCCGCACGCAATCTGAGCTGTTCCTCGCTGACATGGAATATGGTTTTGCAGTGTGGGCAACGTGTAGCCAGTGACATGCTTGCAATCGTTCATGAGTTAAGCTGACCGGACAGGGCAACCCAGCCTTCATGGCTGCGCCAGACAGAAAGCCGGATAAAGGGCGCATATGCGGCAATGACGTCATCGGCCTGTCCTTCAAGAATACCGGACAATACCATATATCCACCCGGAGCGATATATCGGGTCAGTGTCGGGGCCAGTGTTTTCAGCGGGCCTGCAAGAATGTTGGCGACGACGACATTGTATTGGCGGTCCGCCTGCGAGACTGCGAATGCGTCAGGAAGATAGCAGGTAATGTCGCAATGATTCCGTTCGGCGTTTTCGCGGGATGTCAGAACGGATTGCGGGTCAATATCCACACCGGTGATTTCTCCGGCGCCCAGTTTCGATGCGGCGATGGCCAGAATGCCGGAGCCGCACCCATAATCGAGGACGGTGTTGCCGGAAGCCAGATTTTTTTCAAGCCATTCCAGGCAAAGCCGCGTCGTTGGATGGCTGCCGGTTCCGAACGCGAGTCCGGGGTCCAGTTCCAGAATGATGCCGTTTTCGTCGGGTGCTTCATGCCAGCTCGGCACAATCCATATCTTTTCGCCGATATGGATGGGGTCGAATTGCGACTGTGTCAGGCGCACCCAGTCTTCCTGCGGAACTTCGCGCAGCGAATAGTTGGGAATTTCCCGCATCTCGCATGCATCGGACGCCTTTTTCAGTAATTCCTCAACAGGCGTATCTGTGGAAACCAGCGCGATGACACGGCTTCTTTCCCATGCGTAATCGTTGGAATCCGCGCCCGGTTCGTCAAAAAGCGGTTTTTCCTGCGGCGTTCCCTCGTCCGCATCTTCTACGGTGATGGAAAGTGCGCCTGCTTCCAGCAGCGCATCCGAAAAGGCATTCGTCTTTTCGAATGCCACTTCCACTACGACTTCAATCCAGTTCATGACATCCTCCAGCCGTTTCTGGCCTGTCAGCGTTCATTTTCCGGAAACATTTCCGCGAGTTTCTGTTCCAGATAGTGAATGTTCGTTCCGCCCTTGATGAAGCTGGGGTCGTGCATCAGTTCACGGTGCAGATCCAGATTGGTCTGGATGCCTTCGACAACCATTTCCGTCAATGCGACCTGCATGCGGTGGATGGCCTGTTCGCGTGTCGAGCCATACGCAATGATTTTGCCGATCATCGAATCGTAAAACGGCGGAACCTTGTAGCCTGCATAAACATGCGAATCCACGCGCATGCCCGGTCCACCCGGTGCATGCCATGAGGTGATTTTTCCGGGAGACGGTACGAAAGTGAACGGATCTTCTGCATTGATACGGCATTCGATGGCATGTCCGATCAGCCGGATATCGCGCTGGCGATAACGCAGCTTTTCGCCTGCCGCGATTCGTATCTGTTCCTGTACCAGATCCAGACCGGTAATGAGTTCTGTAACGGGATGTTCCACCTGAATACGGGTGTTCATTTCGATGAAATAGAATTCGCCGTTTTCATAGAGAAATTCAAAGGTTCCCGCGCCACGGTAACCGATTTTGCGACAGGCTTCGGCGCAACGATCACCGATACGGTCGACCAGCCGGCGCGGAATATCCGGTGCCGGCGCTTCTTCGATCACTTTCTGGTGGCGCCGCTGCATGGAACAATCGCGTTCGCCCAGCCAGATGGCATTCTTGTAATCGTCGGACAATACCTGGATTTCGATATGGCGCGGATTTTCCAGGAATTTTTCCATGTACACTTCGGGATTTCCGAAAGCGGCCTGCGCTTCTGTTTTCGTCGTTGTGACAGCGTTGAGCAAGGACGCCTCCGTATGGACCACTCGCATGCCGCGACCGCCACCGCCACCGGCAGCCTTGATGATCACAGGAAATCCGATTTTGCGGGCAATGGAGATGATTTCCTGCGGATCGTCCGGCAATGCGCCGTCCGAGCCCGGAACGCATGGGATTCCGGCCTTGATCATGGCTTGTTTGGCCGTGACCTTGTCGCCCATCATGCGAATGGAGTCGGAACGTGGACCGATAAAGACGAAACCGGATTTTTCGACGCGTTCGGCGAAATCGGCATTTTCGGAAAGAAACCCGTAACCCGGATGGATGGCTTCGGCGTCGGTGACTTCGGCGGCGCTGATGATGGCCGGCATGTTCAGGTAACTCAATGCCGAGGAGGCAGGCCCGATACAGACGGATTCATCAGCCAGCTTCACATACTTGGCATCCCTGTCGGCCTCGGAATGAACGACGACGGTCTTGATGCCCATTTCACGGCATGCGCGCTGGATACGCAACGCGATTTCGCCACGATTGGCGATGAGAATTTTTTCAAACATAATGTGGCAGATTGCTCAGCAAATCGAAAATAAGCGTAAAAGAGAGCTGTTCGGCGCAGGATGGGCACTTTTAGCCAATAACGAACAGAGGCTGGCCGAATTCGACAGGTTCGCCGTTTTCGACAAGAATCTGTTTGATGACGCCGGAGGTGTCTGCCTCGATTTCGTTCAGGAGTTTCATGGCTTCGATGATGCACAGCGTATCGCCCTGTTTGACAGTCGAACCGACTTCGACATATGGCGGATTGCCCGGAGCCGGAGCGCTGTAGAATGTACCGACCATCGGGGACTTGACGACATTGCCCTGCGGTTCGGCCGGAACGGGAGCCGCTTCGGCGGCGATGACCTGCGTGGCGACGTTGACCTGCGGAACGGCGGCCGGCTGTGCGATGACTTGCGGCTGCTGTACCATGACAGGCTGCCCCTGTACGGAAGACGTTTTGGCGATACGAACCTTGCTGTCACCCTCGGTGACTTCGAGTTCGGCGATATCTGAGTCGGCGACAAGGTCGATCAGCGTTTTCAGTTTACGTAAATCCATAAAAATCCCGCAAATAACAGTTAAATGATTGGAAATCAGTGCTTGAGCGCAAATTCGACGGCCATCCGGTAACCATCGGCTCCAAAGCCGCATATTACACCTTTTGCAATACCGGATAAGTAGGAATGATGACGGAAGGGCTCACGTTGATGGATATTCGAGATATGAACCTCGAAAAAAGGGATATTTACCCCCGCCAGAGCATCCCGCAACGCAACGCTGGTATGCGTCAGTCCTCCCGGGTTGATGACGATGGCATCGACATGATCCTGTCGTGCCTGATGGATACGGTCGATCAGCGCTCCTTCATGATTGCTCTGGAAACTGGACAATTTGCCACCAGCGGCCTCGACGAGCGCACACATGTCGGAGACGATATCGTCGAGCGTCGTTCTTCCGTAAATATCGGGTTCCCGCGTACCCAGCAAATTCAGGTTCGGGCCGTTCAGAAGAAGAATGTTTTTTGCCATGATTCCTGAAACACAATCGCTTTATATTGGATTTTCAGCATTTTGCCGTCAAATAACAGAAAGAGGCAAGAAAAAACGACAGATTTCTAGAATTTGTCGATGGTTTCACATATGTTTTCGTTGATAAGACGACGCAGTCCATCCAGATCGGTGCGTTTTGCATGCGGACCGAAAAACCGCTCTGGTTTACGTATATCGTCTGCGTCATATATGGTCAGATGAATGACTTCATCGCGCCAGAGAAAGTGAATGATTTCGATGGCGCGACTCTTGCCGCGAGACTGTGGCGATTCGGAGACACTGAACTCGATTCCTTCGTTCAGGAGAAAAATTTCGATATCTTTGACATTGTCCGCGAAGATTTGCAAATGAATATCGCTGTGTTCCCCGCCGGTGCCGTTAAGAACGGCGCCGGTGATATACGGGGCGAAACGTTCCAGCTTTTGCATCAGTTGCACGGCGAGCAGACGCAAATGCCGCAGTCGCGCAGGTTGCGTATCGGCGAGGAAAAGCGCGTTGTAGATACGAACCTCGTTCTCGATCGTCTGGTTGTCCGGTAAAATTTCGCCCGTTATGCGCGAATTGCCGAGGATGAGCCTGGCCGCCTTGCGTTTGGCGACATCATAACTGGTTCCTTCCTCTGCTATCATGCGTGCAGCGGCGATGGCGATTTCCTGTCTGAGATGGGCGAGATCGTTGAAGCGGTAGGTCATGCTTGCGTTTCCTGTGCAAACGAAAGTGACGGATTGTCGGGTAAAATCTTCATTTCAGCGAGTGAATCAGAATCATGCACATTCATATCCTCGGTATTTGCGGAACCTTCATGGGAGGAGTCGCCGTACTGGCCAAGGCGGCAGGGCATACAGTAACCGGTTGCGACGCGAATGTCTATCCGCCGATGAGTACCCAGCTTCAGGAGCAGGGTATTACGCTTGTCGAAGGTTACGATGCAAGCCAGATCGGGCTGAATCCCGATTTGTTCGTCGTCGGCAATGTCGTATCGCGCGGCAATCCGCTGATGGAGGCCATTCTCGATCGCGGACTTCCGTATGTTTCTGGGCCGCAATGGATCGGCGAACACATTTTGCGTGACCGCTGGGTACTTGCCGTGGCCGGTACGCACGGCAAAACGACGACGACATCCATGCTGGCCTGGATACTGGAAGACTGCGGTTATGCGCCGGGATTTCTTGTCGGCGGTGTTCCAATGAATTTCGGCATTTCGGCGCGTTTGCATGGCAAGGAAACATCCCCGTTTTTCGTGATAGAGGCGGATGAATACGATACCGCTTTTTTCGACAAACGCAGCAAGTTCGTGCATTATCGTCCAAAAACGGCGATTTTGAACAATCTTGAGTTCGATCATGCCGATATCTTTCCTGATCTTGCTGCCATCGAAACCCAATTCCATCATCTGGTCAGAACAGTGGCCGGCAATGGGCGTCTGATCGTCAATGCGCGTGAAGAGGCGCTGAAGCGGGCGATTGCCCGCGGTTGCTGGAGCGAACTGGAATGGTTCGGGGGTGCGGGCGCGGAAGGCTGGACGCTTTCGGATGCGGAAAACGACGGCTTCGACGTATGGTTCGATGGAGTGCGTCAGGGTACCGTCAACTGGGAGTTGACCGGCGAACATAACCGTCTCAATGCGCTGGCTGCGATTGCGGCCGCAAGGCATGTCGGCATTCGTCCGTCGCTTGCGATAGATGCGTTGTCCCGCTTCAGGAATGTCAAAAGGCGTATGGAATGCCGCGGAACCGTCGGTGGAATTTCCGTATATGATGATTTTGCGCACCATCCGACCGCTATCGAGACGACGATAGCGGGACTGAGAAAAAAAATCGGCAGAGATACCGATACCCGTATTCTCGCGGTGCTGGAGCCGCGCTCCAATACCATGAAGCTGGGCGTCATGAAACAGAAACTGCCGGGCAGTCTCGCGGATGCCGACCTGGTATTTTGTTATGGCGAACATTCCGGCAAAAATGCGTTGGGATGGGATTTGCGCGAAACGTTGAAGCCGCTGGGTGAGAAAGCGAGCGCCTTTGACGATCTCGACAGCCTTGCCGACAGGGTGGTTGCATCGGCGCGTGCGGGCGACCATATCCTTGTCATGAGCAATGGCGGGTTCGGTGGTATCCATCAGAAAATTCTCGACAGGCTTTCCAGAAAATGACAGGCGTGATTGTATATTTGCACGGTTTCAAGTCTTCCCCCCATTCCTTCAAGGCGCAGCTCATTTCACAAGCGCTTGTGCAAAACGGTGGTGATTGGCGTTATATCTGTCCTCAACTTCCCTTATCTCCACGAGAATCGGTCGAAATGATATCCGATGCCATCCATGACTGTCCGATGGAGCATGTCACGATCATCGGTTCATCGCTCGGTGGCTATTACGCAAACTGGCTGGCGGAACAGTATGCCTGCAAGGCCGTATTGCTCAATCCGGTTATCGACCCATGGCAGATAAAGATACTGGACGACATACCTGACAGAAGTGACTTGAGAGTACGGGAATGGCTCGATTTTCGCGAGGGCTATGAGAGCGAATTGAATGCCATTCGTGTAAAAAGCATTACAGATCCGCAAAGATATCTGCTTTTGGCTGCAAAAGGTGATGAATTGCTGGATTGGCGTCTGATGCGGTCGCATTATCGTGGTGCGCATCAGGTCATTGTGGATGGCGGAGACCACGGTTTGTCCGATTTCGGACTTTATCTCGAAAAGGTGCTGTTGTTTTGCGGAATCGGGAAACAGTAGGCAAGCGGGCAGACGGAAGATGTCGGCATTATATTGAATAACAGAGCGTTGAATGAATTTATTCTTTGAAGAATCCGGTGAATTCAGGACGGGCAATATTCTGAATCAGGTCGGCGAGGCATATCAGGTCGAGTTGCCGGGCGGAAAACGTGCCAAGGTTAGGGCAAGGGATGTTTTTTTCCAGTTCGCTACGCATGAATCTGCGCAGTTTCTGGTGGAAGCGGGGCGGATTGCCGATGAAATCGATCTGGATTTTCTTTGGGAAGTGGCCGGCGAAACGGAATTCGATTATGTCGAGCTGGGCAAGGAATACTTCGGGCATGAACCGAAGCCGGATGAGGCTGCCGGACTGTTGATGCGTCTGCATTCGGCGCCGATGTATTTTTACCGCAAGGGCAAGGGACGCTACAAGGCCGCGCCTGAAAAGGCGTTGCGTGCGGCGCTGGCCAGTATCGAGCGCAAAAAACAGCAGGCCATTATCCAGCAGCAATATGTCGAGCAGCTAAAACAAGGTATTTTGCCTGAACCGATGAAGGCCAATGCCGTGCAGTTGCTGTGCAAGCCGGACAAGAACGGTATCGAATACAAGGCGCTTGAAATGGCATGTGACGACATGCACATTTCTCCGGAGCGGCTGATGCTGAATACGGGCGGTATCGAGGGACCGAAAGCACTGCATTTGTCTCGCTTCCTGTTCGAGCATTTCCCGCGCGGTACAGCATTTCCAAAAATCGATATACCTGGTGAGTCGTTTGAATTGCCGGTTGCGAACGTCAACGCTTTTTCGATAGATGACATTACGACGACTGAAATCGACGACGCTTTTTCGGTGACGAATATGCCGGACGGACATATACGTATCGGGGTGCATATCGCAGCGCCCGGGCTGGGTATCCGGCCAGGGGATCATCTCGATGAAATCGCACGCAAACGGTTGTCCACGGTGTATATGCCGGGCGACAAAATCACCATGTTGCCCGATGAACTGGTCAGCAGGTTTACGTTGAGCGCTGGAGAAAACAGACCGGCGCTGAGCCTGTACGCCATCGTCGATCCGCAAGACTGGTCTGTCGTGCGTACCGAGACGCGTACCGAGATGATCAGTGTTTCGGAAAATCTGCGCCACAATGATCTGGATAACTTGATAACGGAAGAAAGTCTGGACAAGAACGAGGGCGAATATCCTCACAAGGAAGATATCAGGGTGTTGTGGCATTGCGCGCGCGTGTTCGAAAAGAAACGTATGGAAAAGCGCGAATCGTTCGGTCTGCGACCCGAGCAGACAAACCGGGTCGATTTCAATTTCTATGTCAGCGAAGACGGGGTTGTGACGATCGAACGGCGCAAAAGAACTGCACCGCTGGATCGAATCGTGGCCGAATTCATGATTTTCGCCAACAGTACGTGGGGGAAATTGCTGCATGACCATGGCATCCCCGGCATTTACAGAAGCCAGGGAGCAGGTGGTGGCAGTTGGATGAATCGTATGCAGGTCAAGATGGTGACGCATGCTGCACCGCATCAGGGGCTTGGCGTCGATCAGTATGCATGGAGTACATCGCCTTTGCGGCGCTATACCGATTTGGTCAATCAATGGCAGATTCTGGCCTGTATCGATTACGGTGTGGCTGCGCCGCTGTCAGCGCCATTCAAGCCGAAAGACGCGAGTTTGTTCGCCATCGTCAGTGCATTTGATTCCGCCTATAGCGCCTATGGCGAGTTCCAGTCGAAAATGGAGCGCTACTGGTGCCTGAGATGGCTGACGCAAAATCATGTCAGACAGGCTGAGGCCGTCGTCATTCGTGACGAAATGATTCGCCTGGTCGATATTCCGCTGACCATTTCCATGCCGGGCATGCCGCTTCTGGCACGTGGCACGCAAGTCAGGATCGACCTGATTCGCTGGGATGAAGTCGATTTGTCCGTAGAGGCACGTTTTCTGGATATATCGGCGGATGCCGTTACGGAACGGCTGGATGATGGAGAGGAAGAAGCAGCCGAGTGATTCGGTGTTATAGTCTTGAAGGATATCCGTGATCGTGCCTTTTTGAATATCGGTCTGTGAAACAATTTTTGCAAAATCGGAGTTTATGTATTGCGGTAGCCGTATCGGTTCTGCTGCATGCAGTGGTCTTGTCTGTCCATTTCGGCATTTCTCCGGTTTCGCGGCCCGACAAGATACAGGGGCCAATCGAGCTGGTACTCGTCGATTCCACGCAACGGCGGGTAATCGATATGGCTGCTGTCAGCAAGGCGGCAGATGCTCCCCGGCAAGGGCAAATTGCTGGAAAGTCGGGGGACGGTTCTGTCGGTGGCGGAACGAAATCCGGTAAAGCTGCCGCAACCCAGGCGGAAAAAAAGGCGGAATCCGTACCTGCGGCAGTGTCGAAAACAGGCAAAAATACAGGAAAAAGTACCGGCGAGGCATCTGAGAAAAAAATCATGAGTACGGCTCCATCCGGGGCAGGCGATTTCAGATTGCCGGAAAGTGAGGACAGCCGTTCGGTGGTGTTCAGGCGAAATGCGAGAGGTCACGGTGGTGGAACAGGTGGCGGCAATGGCGGCGGTAGCGGGTACGGTACGCAAGGTCGTCCTGTCATTACCGCCAATACGCGCGATGTGGGCTATGCCATGTATTACAAGGCATTGCGCAAACGGGTGGAAAATTTCGGTCTGATCAATTTTCCCCAGCGGAACGGTACGAAATTGTACGGGGAGCTGACTGTCCGGATTCCGGTTTATCGTGATGGAACGCTTTTCGAAAAGGAAGGCGGTCCTGGAATCGAGCGTTCGTCTGGCAATCCGGCGCTGGATCGTGCAGCGCTGAATATCATCCGTCGTGCTGCGCCGTTCGGACCTTTTCCGAAAAGCATGCAGGCGAAAAACGGCGGTGCGGATGTCTGGATTATCATCACCAAACTTCGATTTACGCGAGACCAGGGCGTGCAGTCGCAGATACGTTCGACAGTTCGCTAGAAATTGACGGCAAAATCGTTGAAGAAGTACAGAACGTCGGTTAAAAAATAAAATTACATATCAGCCAATTATCATGAGTGATCGTTACGCAGTGGTCGGCAATCCGGTGGCGCATAGCAAGTCGCCGGAAATACATGCGCTGTTTGCGCGGCAAACGGGGCAGGATATCGAATATTCGCGCCTTTTGGCGCCTTTGGACGGTTTTGTCGCAACAGTAAAGGAATTTGTTCAAAACGGCGGACGTGGGCTGAATGTGACGGTGCCGTTCAAGTTCGAGGCGTTTGCATTGTCGGATACATTGACCGAGCGCGCGAAAATGGCCGGTGCGGTCAATACGTTGCGATTCGATGGCGATGTGGTATCGGGTGACAATACCGATGGTGCCGGACTGGTCGCCGACATTACACGCAATGCCGGTTTTTCACTGGGAGGAGCTCGGATTCTGCTGCTGGGCGCGGGGGGCGCGGCCTATGGTGTCATGTTGCCGTTGTTGGAACAGAAACCGCAAAGGCTTCATGTCGCAAACCGCAGCGAAGACAAGGCGCGTGACATGGCGCAGCGTTTTTGTGCATATGGCGACATTACGGTGTCTTCCTATGAAAACCTGGACGAACCGTTCGATGTGGTTATCAATGCGACATCGGCAGGACTTCAGAACGGCATGCCTCCGGTATCTTCAAGGGTCTTTCATGAAAATACACTGGCGCTGGATATGGTTTATGCTGATCGGCCGACGCCGTTCATGATTTGCGCCAGCAAGTATGGTGCGACGGTTCGCGACGGATTCGGCATGCTGGTCGAACAGGCTGCCGAATCGTTTTTCGTATGGCGCAACGTCAGACCGGATACGCGTCCCGTATTTGCGTTCTTCGGGCGTTGAACGCATGGAACAACTGCTCGCGTGGATCAGGAAATACTGGCGATGGCTGGTTTATACGCCGTTGCTGCTGTTTTTGATGCTTCAAATCTATTTTTTTCTGCAAATCGGCTGGTGGGTGAACCATAATCCGACCTCGACGAGTTTCATGCGCCAGCAGCTGGCGGTATTGCAGAAAAAAAATCCCGGGGCCAGACTGAAACACAAATGGGTGCCCTACAAGCGGATTTCGCGGAATCTGAAACGCGCCATCATCGCATCGGAGGATGCCAATTTTACGGACCATGAAGGCGTGGACTGGGATGCGCTGCTCAAGGCCTATGAGAAAAACAGCCGGAAAGGGAAAATCGTGGCGGGTGGTTCCACCATTACGCAACAGCTGGCAAAAAACCTGTTTTTGTCCGGAAGCAGAAGCTATTTCAGAAAAGGGCAGGAAATCCTCATTACCTATATGCTTGAATTCTGGATGGAAAAAGAGCGGATATTCGAGCTGTATCTGAACCTGGTCGAATTCGGAACCGGTGTGTTCGGCGCCGAAGCTGCAGCGCGGCATTATTACGGCATATCCGCCGCTTCGCTCAGTGCGGAGCAGGCGGCACGGCTTGCTGCAGTATTGCCCAAGCCGCGATACTTCGATACACATCGCAATTCGGGATATTTGCGGTACCGGACCGGGCTGATTTTAAGACGGATGGGATCAGCGGATGTACCGCGCTGAGCGAAGTCTCTCCGGAAATCCTTGCTTGTCCAATCCGTTATCAGTACACTTGCGCTGTTTCAGTTAGGCGGCATGAATGACGGTTGAAAGCCACCATCGCTTTCGGTTCCGGTCATAAGGCAGTCATGTAACCATGATGTGATCCATCCATCGCAGATTCCGCCGGCAGCTACCCTGTTAATGTGTCTGAAAGAGTATTTCCATGATCAATGTTTTTGTACTCCAAAACGGTCGTTTGAACCAGGTGCCGATCGATTCCAAGTCCGATCTGGAAAATGTCGCGCCTATCTGGGTGGACATGACGGATCCGACCGAGGAAGAACGATCATGGGTCAAAAGTATCTATGACGTCACGATGCCTGATGAAGACGACGTCAAGGATATCGAGGCATCGGCACGTTACTATGAAGCGGAAAACGGCGATTTGCACTTGCGGACGGATTTCAGAATCGATGATGATGAAGGGCCTTCGCAAACGGTGACCGTCGCCTTCATTCTCGCGCGCAATATGCTGTTTTCCATGCACGCGGAAGATTTGCCGGTGTTCAGGCTGGTCAGAATGCGTGCCCGTTCGCGACCGGGTTCCATTACCGATTACAAGGACGTGTTGCTGGATTTGTATGCGACGGATGCCGAATATTCCGCAGACGCGCTCGAAGGGATTTACCGCAATCTCGAGGAAGTCAGCAGCAAGGTTCTGCAAGAAGAGTTTACCGACCAGGATGCGGCAGCGACCTTGAGTACGATTGCCAAGGAAGAAGACCTTAATGGCAGGATACGGCGAACGATGATGGATACCCGTCGTGCGGTCAGCTTTCTGATGCGTGGCCGTTTGCTGGATTCAGACCAGTTCGAGGAAGCGCGCCAGATTTTGCGGGATATCGAATCGCTGGACGGTCATACATCGTTTCTCTTCGAAAAAATCAACTTCCTGATGGATGCCACCGTCGGTTTCATCAATATCAACCAGAACAAGATCATCAAGATTTTCTCTGTTGCCAGTGTCGCTTTCCTGCCGCCGACACTTATCGCCAGCATTTACGGCATGAATTTCCGGATTCTTCCCGAACTTAGCTGGGATTTCGGTTATCCGTTTGCGCTGGTGCTCATGCTGTTGAGCGCACTCGCGCCGTTCTGGTACTTCCGGCGCAGGGGCTGGTTGAAATAAGCCGGCTTTCGTCAGGCACGGAATCTGCCGTTACGGTAGCAGGCGCCGCAGTGGTCGGATGGTGTCGGCGAACGTTCAGTTTTCAGACAGTTCTGCCGCCAGCTGCATCAGGGTGCTTTGCATGTCGTCGAGCCATTTCGCCGGGTCGCTGATGGAAACCCACCAGCAGGTATCCGAAAAGCCGGTGCAATCCACGAATTCTTCCGTCAGGTTTTTCTGTGCCGAGCCGTACCGGTCTATGCAGGTATCCAGAATGGCGATCCAGGAATGCCGCTGACGGACTTTCTCGACGAGCGATGACGGTATCGTCATATGCGCCGTGATGTCGGGCATGCAACCGTAGCCGTAACCTTCGTCGGCATAATGCCTGCTCAGACGGAAACCCTGTCCGTATTTTGCATCCATGTCCAGCCATGGATATTCACTGGAGACGGGGGCGTCACGATTGGTCGAACCGGAATTTCCGGAAGAGAAAAAACGGCTGAAAAATATATTTGCCATGACGATAAAACATAGTGGTAAGGCGATGGAGAACTATTATACCGTGACACGGTATGCACAGGCGGCATGACAAAACATGAATATCGTGCCTTTCATCCTGTGTCATGGCTTCTGCGAGACTGTGCAGATGGCATGATTTTCGGAAGTGATGGGTAAAATTGACTGTGGTCAAGCACTCTTTCCAGTCAGAGAAGCTATGATAGCTGTTAGCTTGAAAAGTTGGTATGTCACTTCACCTGCCTGTAAAAGTTGTACTGCAACCCTGAAACGTCAAGGCACACCGCTGGCGCCAATGGACGTGAAAAAGCAAGATAAGCGACGATGCTGATTGGT
>CASETG010000047.1 GCA_949290765.1 Oxalobacter formigenes
GGTGCCGATTTCCTTGTTCGTCTGGTCGACAGCGTTTCGGACTTCGACCATGTTGGCTTCGGATACGACGTCAAAAGAGGGCATAGATCACCTTTCTTGCAAATTCCTCGACAGAGGACATCAATAGTCATTAAGATTGCAGTCTGCATTGTAACGAACAAAATTCCGGTATGCCACCCGCTATCCGTTTCCGACACTGACGACCATGATTTTCCCCGATAACGTCACGCAGGATTTTCCGCTGCGCGAACTGAACACGTTTCACATGGATGTATCCGCCAGAGCATATATGGCGGTGACCGGCATCGACGTTCTGGAACGGATTTTCAGGCATGAAACACTGGCGGGCATGCCAAGACTGATCATCGGCGGCGGCAGCAACCTGCTGTTGAAAGGATATGTCGACAAGCTGGTATTGCACATGCAGATGAAGGGGATTTTCCGTCAAGGGGAAGATGACGAATATGTTTATCTGCGTGCCGCGGCAGGAGAACGATGGCAGGATCTGGTGGACTGGTGTCTGGCGAACAGGCTGGGCGGACTGGAAAATCTTGCCGGTATCCCCGGTACGGTCGGCGCCGCGCCCGTGCAGAATATCGGTGCGTATGGCGCGGAGCTGAAAGACTGTTTTTTCTCACTGCGTGCCTTTGATTTCACAAGCGGAAAACTTGTCGAAATGAACCGGAGCGATTGCCGTTTTTCCTATCGTGACAGTATTTTCAAACATGAAATGAAAGATCGGCTGGTGATCGTGGATGTGACGTTTGCCTTGCCAAAACGCTGGACGCCCAATATTGCCTATGGTGATGTTGCGCGTGAACTGGAAAAGTCGGGGATTTCCAGCCCCTCCCCTGCCGATATCGGCGGAGTCATCGTCAAGATCCGTCGAAGCAAATTGCCGGACCCTGCCGTTCTGGGAAATGCAGGCAGTTTTTTCAAGAATCCGACGGTAACGGCCGAAGAAATGACGTCCCTGAAACGATTGCATCCTGATATCCCGGCATACGAACAGACGGACGGACGCTATCGTATCGCCGCCGGCTGGCTGATCGACCGGTGTGGATGGAAAGGGCGTCGTATCGGCGATGCCGGTGTCTGCGAAACGCAGGCGCTGGTACTGGTCAACCATGGCCGCGCCACAGGCGCGGAGATGGCAGAACTGGCAGACGCAATTAAACGGGATGTCATGTCCCGATTCGGTATCCGGCTGGAGCCGGAACCGGTATTCGTCTGAATATCAGGACTGGTGTTTCCGGACAAAATCTCCGAGTCTGTTTTTGATCAGTATGGCGTTGTCGACGACGCCTTTTTCCGTAATCAGCGCGCTCACCAGTTCCGCGGGGGTGACATCGAAAGCGGGATTGCGGATGGCGACGCCTTCAGGTGCCCAGTGACAATCACGGAATCCTTTCACTTCATCGGCTGGACGTTCCTCGATAGGGATGTCTTTTCCGGAAGACAGCGAAAGGTCGATGGTCGAGAGAGGGCAGGCGACATAAAAAGGAATATGGTGCCGTTGCGCCAGTACGGCCACCATATAGGTGCCGATCTTGTTGGCGACGTCACCGTTGGCTGCGACACGATCCGCACCGACGACGACGGCATCGATTTCGCCACGGCTCATCAGGTAACCGGACATGTTGTCCGTAATCAGGGTGACAGGGATATGTTCCTGCACCATTTCCCATGCGGTCAGGCGTGCGCCCTGCAAAAAAGGACGGGTCTCGTCGGCAAAGACGGCAATGCGCTTGCCGGCTTCCACGGCTGAGCGGAAAACGCCCAGTGCCGTGCCGTGTCCGGCGGTCGCCAGTGCACCGGCATTGCAATGCGTCAGGACACGTGCGCCATCCGGTAAAAGAGCTGCGCCATGGCGTCCCATGTCTCGGTTGATCCGGATGTCTTCTTCCAGCATGACATGCGCCTGCCGGAGCAACAGTTCGGACAGCTCGACCGGTGACTTGTTGCGGTTGGCCTGCCACAGGGCGTTCATTTTGTCGAGTGCCCAGAAAAGGTTGACGGCAGTCGGCCGGCTTGCCGACAGAGCGGCAAATCCCGCTTGCATGCTGGTTGCAAAAGTTTCGCGGTCGGCATTCCGTAGCCGGACCGCCTCGAGGGCGACGCCATAGGCGGCGGCCACACCGATGGCCGGCGCACCGCGGACGACCATATTGCGGATGGCATCGGCGACGCTTCTGGCCGAGTCGCAGGCGACATATTCGATACGGTGCGGCAGGAGCCGCTGGTCGATCATTTCGATGGCACTGCCGTTCCAGTGCAACGTCCGGACGGAATCGGTTTGTCTGTTCACGCGGTTCATTCTCCGTCAAAGGCACACAATGCGAAAGTCGGGCAACCTGCGTCCCGGAGACGTTTTGCGCCGCCCAGTTCGGGCAGGTCGATAAGGAATGCACATTCGACGACTTCACCACCGCATTTGCGAATCAGCCGGACAGCGGCTTCTGCCGTCCCGCCTGTCGCGATCAGGTCATCGATCAATAAAATCCGTTCGCCGGAAGAAATGGCATCCGTATGTACCTCGATAGTGTTGGTGCCGTATTCCATATCGTAATTTTCACTGATCGTGGCGGCAGGCAGTTTGCCCTTTTTGCGGATGAGGACAAGTCCCTTGTTCAGATGATAGGCCAGTGGAGCGCCCAGCAGGAAACCGCGCGATTCGATGACGGCGATGCGGTCGATCGGCATGTCGCGGTAATGGCCGACCAGTTGGTCAATAGCCAGTTTCAGTCCATCGGGGTTGTGCAACAGCGTGGTGATATCCCTGAATTGCACACCCTTTTGGGGATAGTCCGGAATGGTGCGGATGTATGAAGTGAGTGACATAGGTTGATGATGATAAAAAGAGCGTTATTTTCTGAAATAGTCTTTGAACTTTTCGTGTACTTGCGTCATTTGTTCGTCGGAAAGCAGTTTGATATGTCCGGTTTGCAAAATGCGCCAGTATTGCTCGCATAGCGATTCGACTTCGATGGCGATCGCCATGGCATGCTCGAGGCTGTGGCCCAGCGCGATCATGCCGTGATGCGCCATCAGGCAGGCGTACCGTTCTTCCAGTGTCGCCAGTACAGCGTCTGACAATTCCTGGCTGCCGAAGAGGGCATACGGCGCGCAAGGAATCGTGTTGTCGCCGGTGACGGCGATCATGTAGTGAAAAGGCGGGACTTCCAGTTGCATGCAGGCCAGCGTCGTGGCGAACGGCGAGTGGGTGTGCACGATAGCGTGGACATCGGGTCTGGCGGCATAAATATCGCGGTGGATACGCCATTCGCTGCTGGGTTTTCCGTCATTTTCATTTTCGCCGGTCATGCGCATCGTACA
>CASETG010000048.1 GCA_949290765.1 Oxalobacter formigenes
CGTATAGCGTTGCACCAATTCATCAACCGGTTCCGAAAAACGGCCGGACCAGACATCACTTTTCATAGAAGATTGTTCGCTCATAATAAAATCCCGTTGAATAGGCTGGATTATAGAACAAGCCGTATAAAACCACGACAAGACACCGTCACTTTCCGGCTGCGCCTATGAAAAACCCCGCGCGAGGCGGGGATTTTCAGTACCGGAAATGCGCTTATCTGGAAATATCCCTGACCGCGCCACGGTCTGCCGATGTCGCCATGGCGGCGTACATCTGCAAGGCTCTGGAAACCTGACGCTTGCGATTGAGCGGTTTCCACGCATCCGCACCTTTGGCTTCCATCTTCTCACGACGTTTTTTCAATTCATCATCCGATATTTTCAGATGAATGCGCCGTGCCGGAATGTCGATTTCGATTTCATCCCCTTCCTCGATCAGGCCGATGGCGCCGCCCGATGCCGCTTCAGGAGAAGCATGTCCGATCACCAGACCGGAAGAACCGCCCGAAAAACGGCCGTCCGTAAACAATGCACAAGACGTTCCCAATCCTTTCGACTTGATATAAGACGTCGGATACAGCATCTCCTGCATGCCCGGACCGCCTTTCGGTCCTTCGTAACGGACGATAATGACATCGCCCGGATGAATCCGGTCACCCAGAATCGCTTCGACCGTATCTTCCTGACTTTCGAAAATCCGTGCCTTGCCGGTAAATTGCATGATGCTGGCGTCGACACCCGCTGTTTTCACGATACAACCGTTTTCCGCGATATTGCCATGCAACACCGCCAGACCGCCATCCTGCGTATAGGCATGTGCCCTGTCACGGATACATCCCGACGCACGATCCAGATCCAGCTCGGCGTGACGCGCATTCTGCGAAAACGCTTCCTGCGTTCTGACACCGCCCGGTGCCGCCTTGTACAATGTACGGACAGCATCGTCCTTCGTCGTCATCACATCATACTTGCCGATTGCGTCGCCCAGCGTCGTGCCATAAACCGTCCGCGTAGTCGTATCGATCAGCCCTGCGCGATTCAATTCTGCCATGATACCCAGAATCCCGCCGGCACGATGAACATCCTCGACATAGTAATCATGCGTTGCAGGAGAAACCTTGCACAGGCATGGGACACGGCGCGAAACCCTGTCGATATCGGCCATCACGAACGGGATTTCACCTTCGTTGGCGGCTGCCAGCAAATGCAGCACCGTATTGGTCGAACCGCCCATGGCCACATCCAGCGCCATGGCGTTTTCCAGCGCAGACTTGGTCACGATACTTCTCGGCAATACGGAAGCATCGTCCTGTTCATAATACCGTCTGGTGATTTCCACAATCTTGCGCGCCGCATTCAGGAACAGTTCCTTGCGATCGGCATGCGTCGCCAGCAACGTGCCGTTTCCGGGAAGGGCCATACCCAGCGCTTCCATCAGACAATTCATCGAATTGGCGGTGAACATGCCGGAACAGGAACCGCATGTCGGACAGGCCGAGCGTTCGTAATCCATCACCACTTCATCGCTGTTGTTCGGATTGCCGGCCTGAATCATCGCGTCGATCAAATCGACCTTGATGACCTTCTGTCCTTGCGTCACTCCCATGAGCTTGCCTGCTTCCATCGGGCCACCGGATACGAAAATCGTCGGGATATTCAGTCTCAGCGACGCCATCAGCATTCCCGGGGTGATCTTGTCGCAATTGGAAATGCAGACCATGGCATCGGCACAATGCGCATTCACCATATATTCGACCGAATCGGCAATCAGTTCACGTGACGGCAACGAATACAACATCCCGCCATGACCCATGGCGATACCGTCATCCACGGCAATGGTATTGAATTCCTTGGCGATACCGCCTGCCGCCTCAATCTCGCGCGCCACCAGTTGTCCCAAATCCTTCAAATGCACGTGTCCGGGTACAAACTGGGTAAACGAATTGACCACCGCGATGATCGGCTTGTCGAAATCGCCGTCTTTGACGCCTGTCGCACGCCACAGCGCGCGCGCACCGGCCATATTCCTTCCGTGAGTCGAAGTCCAGGAACGATATTGAGGCATGTGTAAATCTCCCATTTATTTTGCGATAACGGAATATTTTGACACGAAATCAGAAAGGAAACACCAGAAAGTCAATACATCCACGCACATCGCTTCGGCGCTCACATACCAGAAAGACCGTTTTATTTGCGCACAATCCGCCCAAAAACCTTAACATGTGCCAAAATTCAATCCTTGTAAAAAGCACGGACCCCGGTCCATCCAATCCAACGATCATGCTTGTACACCCGTTACCCGATCCCGTCGCCTTTTCCATCGGACCGCTCTCGGTCCACTGGTACGGTCTCATGTATTTGCTGGCCTTCGTTCTGTTCTCGATTCTGGGGCGCATACGGCTGAAACAGCCACACATCATGCGTGAAGGCTGGACAACAAAAAATCTGGACGATCTGCTCTTTTATGGTGTACTCGGCGTCATCATCGGCGGACGATTGGGCGAGGTGTTTTTCTACAACCCTGCCTATTTCTTTTCCCATCCGTTACAAATATTCGCCGTCTGGCACGGCGGCATGTCTTACCACGGCGGTTTTCTGGGCGTCGTCATCGCAGCATGGCTGTGGTGCCGCAAGAACCACAGGAATGTCCTGGCGACACTTGACCTGATAGCCCCCCTGATCCCGCTGGGATACGCTGCCGGACGACTCGGCAACTTCATCAATGCCGAACTGCCCGGCAGAGTCGCCGACCCATCGCTCCCATGGGCCATGATATGGCCGAATGTCGACATGTTGCCACGCCATCCCTCGCCGCTTTATCAGGCACTGGTCGACGGCGTTCTGATATTTGTCCTCATCTGGCTCTACGCGCGCAAGGAGCGCCCTCTCGGTGCTGTCAGTGCGATGTACGCACTTCTTTATGGTAGCGCACGCTTCTTCACGGAATATTTCCGAACCCCAGACTACGAAGTATCCTTCGCAGGCATCACCATTTCCGCAGGACAAATGCTTTCGCTTCCCATGATCATCTTCGGGATATTCGCCTTGTATCAGTCCTACGCATACGCACGCAAAAAGGGGCGGTGACCCCCGCCCCTCCTCATTCGTCGTCCAACGACCCTGCGCTTTGCAGCACCTGGCGTATCACCTTCCCGGAAAACCCCCTTTGCTGCATGAAACGGAACTGACGCGCCTTTTCGTGCATATCGGCCGGAGCGACACCGAATTTCTTTCGCCAGACGGACTGCGCGCGTTCAAATTCATTGTCCCGCATTTCCGACTCGGCACGACACAGCGCCGCTCCCGAAACGCCCTGACGCTGCAATTCCATCAGCACGCGCGCATTTCCGTAACGCGCCGACTGCCGCCTGACATACGCTTCGACAAAACGCGTCTCCGACAAGAAACCGCGTTCCTGCAACCAGACAAGCAGCGCGGCCAGATCCTCGCCTTGCGTGACATAAGGCAAAAGCTTGCGCTCCAGTTCAGCCGGGCTGTACTCCCGCATGGACAGATAACGCAATGCCCGCGCCTTCAATGTCGGTTTCGTCTTGAGCATGACCGCTCCGTTACCTTTTCACCGACAAAATACCTCAAGCCTTCGGCGATTCCCCATCTGGAACGGGAGCCTCTTCCGCCACGGGCGGCAACTCACGGACGCCATAGAACACCCTGACCCGATTCTCGATTTCACGCGCCAGTTTCGGATGCGTGCGCAAATAATTGCGCGCGTTATCCTTTCCTTGTCCGATCCGCTCCCCGTTATAGCTGTACCATGAACCCGCCTTTTCGACGATCTTCGCTTCGGAACCCAAATCGAGAATTTCCCCTTCACGCGATGTCCCCTCGCCATACAGGATATCGAAATACGCTTCCTTGAACGGCGGCGCTGTCTTGTTCTTGACCACTTTCACGCGCGTTTCGCTACCGATTACCTCATCGCCCGACTTGATCGAGCCCGTACGGCGGATATCCAGACGAACCGAAGAATAAAATTTCAGCGCGTTGCCGCCCGTCGTGGTTTCCGGATTCCCGAACATCACCCCGATTTTCATCCTGATCTGGTTGATGAAAATGACCGTCGTATTGTTTTTCTTGATACTGCCGGTCAATTTGCGCAATGCCTGCGACATCAGTCTGGCCTGAAGCCCTGGCAAGGCATCGCCCATATCGCCTTCGATTTCCGCCTTCGGCGTCAGCGCCGCAACCGAATCGATCACGATGAGGTCGACGCTTCCGGAACGAACCAGCGCATCCGTGATTTCGAGCGCCTGTTCTCCGGTATCGGGTTGCGAAATCAGCAAATCGGGCAAATGCACACCCAATTTCTGCGCATACCCGACATCCAGCGCATGTTCAGCGTCGATGAATGCACAAGTACCGCCGACCTTCTGCATCTCCGCAATGACCTGCAACGTCAGCGTCGTTTTCCCTGACGATTCCGGTCCGTAGATTTCGATAACCCGCCCGCGTGGCAGCCCCCCCACGCCCAGCGCGATATCCAGGCCGAGCGAACCGGTCGAAACCGTAGGAATTTCCTCTACCACCACGCCGGGTGCCATGCGCATGATGGAACCCTTGCCGAACTGTTTCTCAATCTGGGCAAGCGCCATGGACAGCGCCTTGCTCTTTTCCTGACTGGATGCGGTTTTGTTATCGTCCATAAGATTCTTTCCGTTTAGACTGCCAATAAAAAATCCAAGATCACATGGCTGTATATATTAACAGTAATTTTGACAAAAAATGTACTATTTGCCGACAACCATCAAAATTTATTATCGTTCCGTCTCCTTTAAAAGGGTATGCCTTTTCAGCTATAATATCGCCAACACCGTACCGCGAACGGTTGTTTCAAGGCGAAGACGTTGGCAACTGTTTTGTTCTGACGGTAACTGTATATAACGCGCGAACATTTATGCCATTGCCATCCGCAACACCACAACGTGTTCTGAAACACACACGAACCATCCAGGTACAGTTTTTCTATCGGGACGATGAATTATGGGACATCGATGCCCATTTCACCGATGTCAAGACACATGAACTGTTTCTGACCTCGATCGTCATTCCCGCCAAGCGTCCCTTGCACAATCTGTGGCTTCGCCTGACGATCAACGCACAAGGCACGATTGTGGATGCCCATGTAGCTTTCGACGACGTACCGTTCGAGGGTTACTGCGAAAACATCCATTCCCGTTACAAACAGCTGATCGGGTTGAATGTCCTCCACCATTTCCGCCACGACCTTCACGACAGATTCAAGGGTATCAACGGTTGTACCCACATGAACGAACTGGCCGAAGCCGTTCCTTCAGTCGCGATGCAGGTATTCGTTTTCGGCGAGGAAGACGCCCGCGTCAAGGCCGCTTTCCAGAAAGCCGGTGAACGGCCGTTTCATCTGGACCAGTGCCATTGCATGGATACATCCGGACCGGCTGTCGAGAAATTCTATCCTGTATGGTCCATTCACGCAGAACGCGACAAACAATCGTAACCCGTGCATGGCTCGCCCATGCACCATGACACTTGCCCGAACAGGCCACTCCATTCCGGAAGCGCGTTACCGTCCATGCCACCCAGCCGAATCGAATCCACATCACAGGTACTGAGTGTCGCAGAACTCAACGACATCGTCGCCGAACTGCTCACGCACAGCATTCCGCTGTTGTGGATATCCGGCGAAATATCGAACTTCACACGCGCTGCATCCGGACACTGGTATTTCACACTGAAAGACGACAGGGCACAGGTACGGGTCGTCATGTTCAGAAACCGCGCCCAGCTGGCCGGTTTCATGCCAAAAAACGGCGACCATATCGAAGTCCGCGCAACCGTATCGCTATACACACCGCGCGGCGACTTCCAGCTCAACGCCGAAGCCATCCGCCAGGCAGGGGCCGGCAGTTTGTACGAAGCTTTTGTTCGCCTGAAAGCGAAACTGGAAACGGAAGGACTTTTCGACCAGATCCGGAAACGCCCCATTCCCTTACTGCCCCGCGCCATCGGTATCATCACCAGCCCGAAAGCGGCTGCCTTGCGCGATATCCTGACAACGCTGGACAGAAGAGCGCCGCATCTCCCTGTCATTCTGTATCCGACACAGGTTCAGGGCGCGGAAGCGCCTGCCGCCATCGTACAGGCTGTCGAAACGGCTTGCGCGCGTGCAGAATGTGACGTTTTGCTGATTTGCCGTGGTGGCGGCAGCATGGAAGACTTGTGGAGCTTCAATGACGAACAGGTCGCACGCGCCATCGCAAATTGCACAATACCGACCATTTCCGGAATCGGTCATGAAACCGATTTCACGATAGCGGATTTCGTATCCGATTTACGCGCCCCCACGCCGACAGGCGCTGCCGAACTGGCAGCACGCGCACGAACCGACTGGATGAACGGCCTTGCGACCCAGGCGGACAAACTCCGGTACGCCATGAAACGGCATCTCGAAAAAGCGATGCAGGAAACCGACGCGCTTTCCGCAAGACTTATCAGCCCGTCGGCCTACATCTCGCGCGAACGCCTGAAGTGCCAGACACTGGCCACCCGGCTGTCTCATACCGGCGCAAGCACACTGGCGACATGGCGACACGAACTGGACAACATGCGTACCCGACTGAAAGCGCAACTGCCCGACACCGCATCACATCGCACCCTTCTTGCGCACCGTCGCAATCTGCTGGAACGAATGATGGTCGCACAACTGGCCGACCACCGCAAAAACGTCCTGTCGCTATCGGCACAACTCGAATTGCTCAACCCGCAACGGACACTGGAACGGGGCTATGCCATCATGACCGACACGGAAGGACAAATCATCCGTTCTCCCGGACAACTGCCCATACACAAACCGGTATCCGTCCGTCTCGCAGACGGTACTGCACAAATCCGTATCGAGTCCGTCCAGAACACCATCGAATAAAACGGTCAGACCCCTTCTATTTCAAACAAAAGCCGGTACTGCCGCATGGCATAACGATCCGTCATCCCCGCAATGTAATCGGCTATTTTCCTCGCCTGCTCATATTCGTCACGACTGGCTGAACGATATGCCGGCGCGAGCAACTGGGGTTCTTCCATGAAAATCGAGAAAAGTTTGCGCACAATACGGCGCGCCTTGCTGGTCATCCTGTTCACCTGATGATGCCGGTACAAATGTTCGAACAGGAACTCTTTCAAAAACCCCGATTCCCTTGCCATGGCATCCGAAAACGCGATCAGCGGCTCGGCATCACGCACATCATCGACCGACCGCGGGGCGACATCGCGTATCCGTGCCATGGAAGTCTGCGTCAAGTCGTAAATCAGCGCGCCGATCATTCGCCGTATCGTTTCATGAATAGCTCGCCGTTCAGTAATGTCCGGCATCGCCAGACGGACCTCTTTCCAGAATCGGGCGAACAATCCGACATCCATCAGCTGATCCACCGAAAGCAACCCGGAGCGCAATCCATCGTCCACATCATGATTGTTATAGGCAATCTCATCGGCCATATTGGCCAGTTGCGCTTCCAGCGAAGGCCGCCTGTTTTCCAGAAAACGCCGCCCGACATCTCCCAGCCGCGCAGCCGTTTCCCTGTCACAATGCTTGAGAATCCCCTCACGGGTCTCATATGTCAAATTCAGTCCGTCAAACGCACCATACCGCTCTTCGAGCATATCCACGACCCGCAAGCTCTGCAAATTGTGCTCGAACCCGCCATAGTCTTTCATACAGGCATTCAGGGCATCCTGACCCGCATGCCCGAACGGCGTATGCCCGAGATCATGTGCCAGCGATATGGCTTCCGTCAAATCCTCGTTCAACGACAGATTGCGCGCAACCGACCGTGCAATCTGCGCCACTTCGATACTGTGCGTCAGGCGCGTCCGGAACAAATCGCCCTCATGATTGACGAAAACCTGTGTTTTGTATTCCAGGCGCCTGAACGCGCCTGAATGCACAATCCTGTCACGGTCCCGCTGATATTCGGTACGTGATATATCGGAAGGTTCAGCAAAACGGCGCCCTCGCGAAACCGAAGGATCGCACGCATAAACGGCAAGTTTCGGTGAGCCCATCCGGTTTCCTTTCACTCGGTATCAGACACTCTCCTGACGCCTCGCCGAACTGTCTCGCAAGGTGGCATCCAGCAAATCCATCGGCACGCCGGTCACCACGGCCTCACCCAACGTTCTGAGCAACACGAACTGGATTTCTCCGCCCGCATTTTTCTTGTCCACCTGCATAAGTTCGACCCAGCGTTCCGTTCCCAGTGTCGGTGACACAACCGGCAGACCCGCCTTTTCCACCAATGCCACAATCCGGTCTCGCAATGCCGTATCCAGCCATCCCATGCGGCACGACAAATCGGCCGCCATGACCATCCCGCAACCTACTGCCTCGCCATGAAGCCATTCGCCATACCCCAGCCCCGCCTCGATCGCATGTCCGAAGGTATGACCGAAATTCAGTATCGCTCTCAAACCCGTACTTTCGCGCTCGTCCTGACGCACGATATCGGCCTTGATCTCACACGAACGACGGATGGCATAAGCCAGCGCCTCGCGGTCACGCGCCAACAACTTGCCGATATTGCCTTCGAGCCATTCGAAAAACGGCCTGTCGATAATAGCGCCGTACTTGATAACTTCAGCCAGCCCGGCGACCAGTTCCCTATCAGGCAGCGTATCCAGCGTTTTGGTATCGGCGATCACCGCCTCGGGCTGGTAAAACGCGCCGATCATGTTTTTGCCAAGCGGATGATTGATACCCGTCTTTCCACCTACCGACGAATCCACTTCGGCCAGCAACGTCGTCGGGACCTGAACAAACGGCACACCACGCATGAAACTGGCGGCCGCATATCCCGTCATATCACCTATCACACCGCCGCCCAGCGCCACCAGCGTCGTTTTCCGGTCGCATTTGTGCTCCATCAGAAAATCGAAAATTTTCATCAGACTGGCCCAATTCTTTTCCTGCTCACCGTCAGGCAAAACAAGTGACAGGACCGTCTTGCCCGCCGCTTCGAGCGAACGGCTCAATGTCTCCAGATACAGCGGCGCGACGACGGTATTGGTGATGATGACAATGCGCTTGCCGGAAATCACCCGTCCCAGCAACGCCGTATCCGTCAACAGGTCGGTACCGATTTCGATCGGATAACTGCGTTCGCCGAGTTCGACTTCAAGATGAGTATCGCTGTTTTTCATGATCGCTTGTGCTTTCTTCATGCGGTTTGCCGGATGTTTCTTCTGTTTTCGGGTCGTCTTGCCTTTCTGGTAATTCGCCAGCTGCGCCAGAATCGACTGAACCATGGCATGAACATTGGGCTTGCCCGTATCCACGATGATATCGGCCACTTCGCGATACAGAGGATCTCGCTGCCTTGCCAGTTCTTCCAGTTTTTCCTTCCGGTTTGCCGTCTGCAACAACGGACGGCTTTTATCATGCATGGTTCGTTGCAGGATATTGTTCACGCTGGCACGCAAATAAATGACCGTTCCCCTGTCCTTCAGATGCTTTCTGTTATCAGGATGAATCACCGCACCGCCGCCGGTCGCCAGCACAACACCGGAACGCCCCGTCAAATCCCTTATCGTTTCGACTTCACGGCGCCTGAAACTTTCTTCCCCCTCGATTTCGAAAATCCAGGAAATCGTTGCGCCGGTTCGCGCCTCGATCTCATGGTCCGAGTCCACAAACCGCAAACCCAGCCTCTTTGCCAGCAGGCGGCCGACGGTCGTTTTCCCGGCCCCCATCAGACCGACAAGAAAAATATTCTGTTGCATAAAAAAATAACTATCGTTTCCGTATAGCTGAATATATCAGATATATCCCCATGCAATCGCAATTCTGTTGCGTGCGCGCGCCTGCCTGCTGAAACAGTTGCTTACATATTTAAGTGCTAATATTGCCGGTTTAATGGATAATGCGCGTATTGTATTTTTTGCTGAATAGCATGTTTAACAAGAATCAGAACAACGACCAGCCTCCATCATCGGAAAAGCGGGTGACACGATCGTTTATCATCCGGATTCTGATCCGTTGCGCCATACTGGGTGCCTGCGCGGCGGTCGCTGGCGCACTCGTTGTCATGCTGGCGATGACACTGATCTATCCCAAACTGCCGCCGATGGATCAGCTGACGGATTACCATCCGAAAATGCCGCTGCGCATCTATACGGCCGACCGCGTCCTCATCGGCGAATTCGGAGAAGAACGTCGCAGCCTGGTTCGCATCCACCAGATTCCCGACATCATGAAAAAAGCGGTTCTCGCTATCGAGGACGACCGTTTTTACCAGCATAACGGCGTCGATTACATCGGTATTTTGCGTGCCGCACTGCACAATCTGGTCAGCAGCAGCAGACAAGGTGCATCGACCATCACCCAGCAAGTCGCCCGCAACTTCTTCCTGACCAGCGAACAGACATTCAAACGGAAACTGTACGAAGTCCTTCTGGCCTGGAAAATCGAACAAACGCTGACCAAAGACCAGATTCTCGAGATCTATCTGAACCAGATCTATCTGGGACAACGGGCCTTCGGCTTCGCTTCGGCGGCACAAGTCTATTTCGGAAAACCCCTGCAAGACATCACCATCGCCGAGGCCGCCATGCTCGCCGGATTGCCCAAGGCGCCATCCGCGAACAATCCGATTACCAATCCGACCCGTGCAAGACAGCGCCAGCTCTATATCCTGCTCCGCATGAAGCAACTCGGTTATATCACGGAACAGGAATACGAAACCGCACGAAACGAAGCAATCAAGGTCAAGACCAGCCGCAACGAATTCAATATCCACGCACAATATGTCGCAGAACTCGTGCGCATGATGGTCTATGAGCAATACAAGGACGAAACCTACACCCGCGGCCTGAATG
The DNA here is from genome assembly GCA_949290765.1 of Oxalobacter formigenes. Lineage (GTDB taxonomy): Bacteria > Pseudomonadota > Gammaproteobacteria > Burkholderiales > Burkholderiaceae_D > Oxalobacter > Oxalobacter formigenes_E. Next base: position 10,867 of record CASETG010000048.1, read on the forward strand.
TCTATACCACCATCACGCAAAAAGACCAGGAAGCAGCCTATCACGCAGTCCGGCGTGGTGTACTGGATTACGACAAACGCCACGGCTATCGCGGACCGGAAGGTTACATGGAAATACCGTCCGACCCCAATGCAGTCGACGACGCCATCGAGGACGAACTCGCACGCTACCCGGACAGTGATGGCATATTGAGCGCCGTGGTACTGGATGCATCGGGCAGCGCCGTCCGTGCAATCCTTGCATCGGGAAAAACCGTCACCATCACGGGCAAGGGACTTTCCTTTGCCGCATCGCGTCTTTCGCAGAACGCAAACGGTAATGGCCAGATTCGGCGCGGCGCCATCATACGCGTCATGCAGGATGCAGAAAACAACTGGAACATCGTCCAGATGCCGCAAATCGAAGCCGCTTTCGTGTCACTTGACCCGAACGACGGCGCCATCCGTTCCCTGATCGGCGGATTCGACTTCACGCAAAAAAAATTCAACCATGTCACACAGGCATGGCGCCAGCCGGGCTCGTCTTTCAAGCCCTTCATTTATTCTGCATCGCTTGACAAGGGACTGGCACCTGCCAGCATCATCAACGATGGCCCCATGACCTTTACCGGCCTGCCGGGCGGCCAGATATGGAAACCGAAGAACTTCGACTCGAAATACGAAGGCCCCATGACCATGCGCCGCGGGCTGATGAAATCGAAAAACATGATATCGATTCACATCCTCAACCAGATCGGCGCCCAGTACGGTCAGGAATACATCACCCGTTTCGGCTTCGACCCCGACAAAAACCCGCCCTATCTGACACTTGCGCTGGGCGCAGGTTCCGTCACACCGCTCCAAATGGCGAGTGCTTACTCCGTTTTCGCCAACGGCGGTTACCGTATCAAGCCGTACCTCATCTCCTGCATCACCGACTCGGATGGCAAACCGCTCGCACAAGCGAATCCGGACAAGGCCGGCGATGAAAACAACCGTGTCATCGACGCACGCAACGCATTCATCATGGACTCTCTGCTCAAGGATGTCGTCCGTGGAGGCACCGCAGCCAGAGCGAACTCGCTGAACCGTCCCGATCTGGCGGGAAAAACCGGCACGACCAACGATTCCTATGACGCATGGTTCGCCGGCTATCATCCCCGTCTTGTCGCCGTGGCATGGCTGGGTTTCGACCAGCCGCGCAACATGGGCGGACGCGAAACCGGCAGCGCGCTTGCATTGCCTGTATGGATCAGCTACATGCAAAAAGCGCTCTCCGGCATGCCCGTAGAAATGAAATCTCCGCCTCCCGGCGTGATTTTCGAAAACGGCGATTATTATTACGCCGAATATCCCCCCGGAAAGATCATCACCAATATCGGTGTCGGGCAAAAGGATTATGAAAGAATCTACGAATCTGAAAACAACCACGTGATGGATGAAATTTTCGCTGACTGATATATGGCGACAACCGCAAACACAGGGACATACCTTGCCGGTTTGCGTGTTACACTGCACATTCAACCAATTATGCGTTCTCTCTGAGCAGACAGGACAAAAATGATATTTCTCCGATCATTCCGATGGCTTCTTACCCTGTTGTTTGCAGGATGTCTCTGCACAGGCCTGTGCGCCTGTGGCCAGAAAGGTGCGCTGATATTGCCACCATCCGACACCACTCCCAAACCGGTCACTCCGCAAACACTCCCGGAACCTGAAACCGAAGAACCTGAATCGGAAAGAGCGCCCCTGGGCATTCTTCCAGGCAGCTTGCCGACACTACCGTAAATACCATGAAAACAGCTCCTCATTTTTATTATCAGAACGATATCCTGACCGTCGACGGCGTACGACTGGACGAACTGGCATCGCAATACGGCACGCCGCTTTATGTCTATTCCAAAGCCGCTTTTACCGAACACTATCGCCAATATGCCGACACGTGCCTTGCGCACCAGTCGGATGAAATCCGTTCTCTGGTCTGTTATTCGGTCAAATCCAATTCCAACATCGCCATCCTCAACATACTCGGACGGGAAGGCGCTGGTTTCGATATCGTATCAGGCGGCGAACTCCTGCGCGTCATCGCAGCAGGCGGCGATCCACGCAAAGTCATCTTCTCAGGCGTCGGAAAAACCGCGGACGAAATCCGCCTTGCGCTCGAACACGACATTCTCTGCTTCAATATCGAATCGCTTGCCGAATTGCACCGTATCGAACGGATTGCCGCAGAAATGGGCAAAACCGCTCGCGTTTCCTTCCGCGTCAACCCCGACGTAGACCCCAAAACGCACCCGTACATATCGACCGGACTGAAAGAAAACAAATTCGGCATCCCGTACGAAGAAGCACTCGAAAGCTACATGACCGCAGCGAAAATGCCCCATATCGCAATCACGGGCATCGATTGTCATATCGGCTCCCAGCTACTTGACGACGCACCGTTGCTCGAAGCACTCGACAAACTGACCGATTTGTTCGACCGTCTGGCACAGCAGGACATCGAACTCCATCACATCGACATCGGTGGCGGCATCGGCATCACCTATGACGACGAGCAACCGGTTCCCATTGCCGACTACCTCGACAGAGTTTTCGCCCGAATCGCCGCATGGAAAAAGGCAAAACACCCCGGAACGCCCTTTACCATGGTCTTCGAACCCGGCCGTTCCATCTCGGGCAACGCAGGTCTCCTGTTGACAGAGGTCCAATATCTGAAAACCAATGCAGAAAAACATTTCGCCATCGTAGACGGCGCCATGAACGACTTGATGCGTCCATCGCTTTACGAAGCATGGCACGGCGTATTGCCGGTCACGAAGCGCGCAGGCCAAACCGCCGTATATGACATCGTCGGTCCTGTTTGCGAATCCGGCGACTGGCTGGCACGCCAGCGCGAATTGTCCATCAAGGCAGGTGATTTGCTGGCGGTCATGAGTGCAGGCGCCTATGGAATGGCCATGTCGTCAAACTACAATACACGCGGACGTGCCGCTGAAATTCTCATCGCTGACGAACAGGCTCATCTAATCCGGAGACGCGAACGTCCCGAAGAACTTTTTGCACTGGAAACCGTCGTATCCTGAACTTTTCACCACCCGGCGGGATATCCTCTATCCCGCCAAACCGGAGTCATCATGTCGAAACTTTGGCAAGCGCGCTTTTTCAAAACAGCAAACCATTTGCGCGATTTGCCGCGTCTGGATGTCCCTGAAATCGCTTTCGTCGGCCGCTCCAATGCAGGCAAATCCTCGGCCATCAATACCTTGTGCAACCAGAAAGGACTGGCTTTCGCCTCGAAAACACCCGGTCGTACCCAGCATATCAATTTCTTTTCTGTTGGCGGCGGCCATGTCGCACAGCATCGTCACGACCCCATCAAGCAGAATGCGATCGAATTGTTCCTGGTCGATTTGCCGGGATACGGTTACGCACAGGTATCCGGCGCCGCAAAAAATCACTGGCAAAAATTGCTGGGCGACTACCTGATGACACGAGAACAACTCAAGGCACTGATTCTTGTCATGGATGCGCGCCATCCATTCCAGCCACTCGATATCGAGCTGCTGGAATGGTTCGCTCCGACCGGAAAACCCATTCACTGTCTCTTGACGAAATCCGACAAGCTCAACCGCAGCGAGTCAACGAATGCACTGAAGCAGGCCAATACCATCCTCTCGAGCTATATCGACGAACATGGCATCCCATTTCCGTTCTCGACACAGCTTTTCTCATCCATGAAGCGCCAGGGTCTGGAAGAAGCGACCACCACCATTCTGAAACTGGCAAACATCCCGGCATCCCGTCCCCCGAAACTTCCGGCATGAGTCATACATGCCGCATTTTCGTGAAATTTCACGGAAATTTACCTGCCTGTCCCTTATCATGCCTGCATACATGCACATTCGGCTTCCCTCTCGTCACTGACGTTCGTCCATGCATAAAGTGATTTCATACGGCCATGAGCTTTTCCGAAAAGCCATCCACCTCAGTTCCCTCTGGATGGTCGCATCCATAGGCTGTTTACCCAAATGGTTCAATATCGCCCTCTTCGCATCGCTATTGCTTATCATACTGATAGTCGAATACGGCAACCATAAACGCTGGCCGCTTTTCACCATGACCTATGGTGCACTGTTCAACCGTATTTTGCGTGAGGAAGAAACACAAAAAAACTTTCGCCCAAGCGGCGCGCCCTATCTTATCGCTGCCGCACTGACCGTCTCGGCACTGTTTCCCAAGATCATCGCCATGACCGCACTATCCATCATGCTCGTCGGAGACACATTCGCCGCCCTTATCGGCAGAAAACTGGGGCGACACAAAATCAACCAGGACTCGAAAAGCATCGAAGGCAGCATCGCATTCTGGCTCTTTTCATTCCTCGTCCTGTTCTTGTTCTGGCATTATTTCAGACAGCCGCTATCTTTTCTTTTTTGCGGCATCGCCGGCATTACACTTGCGACATTTGCCGAAATCTACGAAAACCGCCTTCACATCGACGACAACTTTTCCATTCCCGTCATCGTCGGTTTAAGCCTGACACTCTCGCTATACCTTCAGTGACAAATGCCATATCAGGCTGTCTCATCGATTACCCAATCAAGATATGACGCCAATCCCCGAAGAACCGGTACAGCCAGTATTTCCGGCAAGTCATAGGGATGCATCGACTTGATCGTCGTCTCGACAGCATCATACCTGCCGCTGACCGTCTTGATCGTCAGCACAAACTCCCGCGCTTCTTCCACCTTCCCTTCCCAACGATAAACGGAGCATGATGCTGCAGAGCAATTCACACACGCAGCCAGTCTTGCATCGACCAGTGCTTTCGCCAGCAGACGCGCTGTATTTTCATCAGGTACGGTACAAAAGACCAGAATCGGCTTCTCCATTTCTCTTCCCCGAAAGTTTTTATCGAGTATGCCATAGCGAACGATTTTTCTGGCAATAAAAAAGGGCTGGAACATATCCAGCCCTTTGCAACAGAGTACGGAAAGCTTATTTGCTTTCTGCTGCTTCCGTTTTTTCTTCCTGCGGTCTGTCAAGCAGTTCGACATATGCCATCGGAGCATTGTCGCCCAGTCTGAAACCCATCTTCAGAATGCGCAGATAACCGCCGTTACGGTTGGCGAAACGAGGACCCAGCACATTGAAGAGCTTGACCACAATTTCGCGATCGCGCAGACGATTGAATGCCAGACGCTTGTTGGCTACGGTATTGGTCTTTGCGAGGGTGATGATCGGTTCGACGACACGACGCAATTCCTTTGCCTTCGGCAACGTGGTCTTGATCGCTTCATGACGGAGCAGGGAAACCGTCATATTGCGAAGCATGGCCAGACGGTGGGAAGAAGTACGGTTCAGTTTTCTCAAACCATGACGATGACGCATGATATTTTCCTTATAAATCTTTCAATACGGCTCTTCTATCAGTCAAAACTGCGGGCCGTTCGGGTTAAACATTATTTTTCAAGTCCTGCAGGCGGCCAGTTATCCAGACGCATACCCAGCGTCAGACCTCTGGAAGCAAGCACTTCCTTGATTTCGTTGAGCGATTTGCGTCCCAGATTCGGGGTTTTCAGCAATTCGTTTTCACTACGCTGAATCAGATCGCCGATGTAATTGATATTTTCCGCTTTCAGACAATTTGCCGAACGCACGGTCAGTTCCAGATCATCGACAGGACGCAACAGAATCGGATCGACAGCCGGAACCTGTGTCAGTGCTTCGGAAGTCGTTTCCGTACCTTCCAGCGCTGCAAAGACACTCAACTGGTCCACCAGAATACGGGCTGACTGGCGAATCGCTTCCTCTGCCGTAATGACGCCATTGGTTTCGATATTGATGATCAGCTTGTCCAAATCGGTACGCTGTTCGACACGTGCCGATTCGACAGAATAGGAAACACGGCGCACAGGAGAGAAAGACGCATCCAGAATGATACGACCGATCGTCTTGTTCGCATCTTCGGAAAGGCGTCTGACATTACCCGGAACATAACCGCGACCTTTTTCCACCTTGATCTGCATATCCAGCTTGCCATTGTCCGCCAGATTGGCGATGACATGTTCCGGATTGATGACTTCGACATCATGCGGCAACTCGATATCGCCTGCGGTGACGATCCCCGGCCCCGCCTTTTTCAGGGACAGGGTGATCGAATCACGATTGTGCAGCTTGAAAACGACGCCCTTGAGGTTCAGAAGCAAATCGACTACGTCTTCCTGAACACCATCCAGTGTCGAATATTCATGGACCACACCGGCAATCGTGACTTCCGTAGGCGCATATCCTGTCATGGATGACAGGAGTACGCGTCTCAACGCATTGCCCAGCGTATGCCCATAGCCGCGTTCAAACGGTTCCATTTCGACAACGGAACGACCGCCTCCCAGCGATTCGACGTTGATAATACGCGGCTTGAGAAAATTGTTTTGCATAATTTGTCCTTTTCAATACCCTTGGCTCGTTACACCAATAAGGCTGATGGCTCTGATAATGCGGTAATTAACGTGAATACAATTCGATGATCAGCGATTCATTGACATCGTTTGCGAATTCGCTGCGGTCCGGAATACGTTTGAAAACGCCTTCCATCTTCTTGGAATCGACGGAAACCCAGTCGGCCATGCCAATCTGTTCAGCCAGAGAGAGCGATTCAATGATACGTGCCTGCTTCTTGGCCTTTTCACGAATGGTGATGACATCATCCGGCTTGACCAGATACGAAGGAATATTGACAACCTTGCCGTTGACCATCAAAGCCTGATGGCTGACCAGCTGACGGCTTTCGGCGCGAGTGGAGCCGAAACCCATACGGAAAACGACATTGTCGAGACGGCATTCGAGCAATTGCATCAAATTGTCACCGGTATTGCCTTTTCTGCGTTCTGCTTCTGCGAAATAACGGCGGAACTGCTTTTCCAGAATGCCATACATGCGTTTGACTTTCTGTTTTTCACGCAGCTGATTGCCGTAGTCGGATGTGCGGGCACCCGATTTCATACCATGCTGGCCGGGTTTGACATCCAGTTTGCATTTGGAGTCGAGAGAGCGTCTTGCGCTCTTCAGGAAGAGATCTGTACCTTCACGACGTGAAAGCTTTGCTTTTGGTCCGATATATCGTGCCACAATAATTCCTTTTCAAAAATTGATTGACGCCTCAAGTCAGGCGCAAGTCATGCCGAAAACGGCATAACAGTGGTCTTCATTACACTGAAATCAGATACGGCGACGCTTTGGCGGGCGGCAGCCATTATGCGGAATCGGCGTGATATCCTGAATCTGCGTAATGCGGATACCCAGACCGTTCAATGCACGGACAGCCGATTCACGACCCGGGCCCGGGCCCTTGATCTTGACTTCCAGGTTCTTGATACCATATTCGATAGCCACCTTGCCGGCCGCTTCCGCTGCAACCTGTGCAGCAAACGGTGTGGACTTGCGGGAGCCCTTGAAACCTGCGCCACCGGAGGTAGCCCATGTCAGCGCATTGCCCTGGCGATCCGTAATGGTGATGATGGTGTTATTGAAAGAAGCATGCACATGTGCAACACCTTCTGCAATGTTTCTTTTCACCTTCTTGCGCACGCGAGCTGCTGCACTATTCGATGCTTTTGCCATAAAAATTCCTCGATCCGTCTTACTTGTTCAAACTACGTATGCCAGCATTATTTCTTCAAAGACTGTGCGGCCTTACGTGGACCTTTTCTGGTTCGCGCGTTGGTGCGAGTACGCTGCCCTCTCACCGGCAATCCGCGGCGATGGCGCAAACCACGATAACAACCCAGATCCATCAATCTCTTGATGCTCATGGAAACTTCACGGCGCAAGTCGCCTTCGATCACGAACTTGTCGATTTCGACGCGAAGTTTTTCAAGTTCGCTGTCATCGAGATCCTTGACCTTCTTGGTAGGATCGACACCGGTAGCGGCACAGATAGACTGCGCTCTCGGACGTCCGATACCGTAAATAGCCGTCAGGCCAATGACAATGTGTTGATGGTTGGGAATATTAACCCCTGCAATACGTGCCATTCGTTCTGTCCTAAATTGACGTTAATTAACCTTGTCTCTGTTTATGACGTGCTTC
>CASETG010000049.1 GCA_949290765.1 Oxalobacter formigenes
GGCGTGACAGGCCGATATTCTAACCAACTGAACTACCACTCCTTAAACTTTTTTGTTTGACTGTTTGGTGGGTGCTGAGAGCCTCGAACTCCCGACCTACGCCTTGTAAGGGCGCCGCTCTACCAACTGAGCTAAGCACCCTACTCATCACCTAGCCAGTCAAACTCGACATTCATCATGTCGCGAAAGAACGTTATTATAAACTGCTTTTTTCAAAATTGCCAGAAAAATTTTTAAAAAATTCAAAAAACTTTTTCCGGAATTTCGCAACGTTTTTCCGCGCTGTCGAAAGAAACGTTAGTTTACCGCATCTTTCAGCAATTTGCCAGCCCTAAATTTGGGAATTTTGGCAGATTTGATCTTTATTTCCTCGCCGGTACGCGGATTGCGGCCGGAACGGGCTGCGCGCTCCCCGACACTGAACGTTCCGAAGCCAACCAGCGTCACGCTGCCGTTGTTTTTCAGCGTTTCCGTAATCGCATCCATCACGGCATCCAGCGAACGCGCCGCGGCGGCCTTGGAAATATCAGCCGTCCTGGCGATATGTTCGATAAGTTCCGTTTTATTCACGCAACAACTCCCACATTTAATTAGTCATTAGTCAGTACAACAAGGAATGCTTGCATTAAACAAGCGCGTCACAAAAGTGTCAAGAAAAATAATTCCGCGTTCCGGCATCCATTCCGCGCGGAAAACCCGGCACAAAACATCAGGTGCGAACGCATGAGTCATATTCCGGTTATTTACCGCCGAAATCAACCGAAAAACACGGAAAAAGAAATTTATTCACATCTTTATTGAAATTGTTCAAAAAGCCGCAATCGGGCGGCAAGGCAACGACGCCGGAAAAATTTTCGCTGTTGTCGTACCTGAACAACTTGTTTTCAGGCACACAACCGGTATCCGGCCGTCAGCCGAAACCGTAATGATGCAATTCCTCGATAGCCATACTGGCGGCCGACGTCCGGTTATCGACCATCAGTTTCTGGAATACGCTCTCAAGATGTTTGTTCACCGTTCTGGCGCTGATTCCCAGAATGATCGCCAGTTCCTTGTTGGTTTTGCCCTGGCTGACCCAGTAAAGAACCTCGCTTTCCCGCTCCGTCAGGCCAAACCGTTTACCCAGCAAGTCGGCTGCCTCGTTCTCGCTGTTCTTTTTCGCGATATTGAGAATACAGGAATGCTCCTGCCTTTCCTCGAACTTGACCATTATGTTTTTGCCGACCGACAGGGTATCCCGTTGTCTGGCATGCCGTATCCATTTGGAAAGCATGGACGGCAATACGGTGGCCATCTCGATTTTTCCGATTCCTGCCATACCGAGCAACTCCGCCGCACCCGATGTACACCACAACACCCTGCCGGCCTCATCGACAACCATCGTCGATAACCCACGGCTGTCCAGAATATTGCAGGACTCGTTGATCTGTTTTGCATTTAACAAATGCCGCCGGATTCTCGCGCACAATTCGGAAATCCGGATCGGCTTCTGGACATAATCGACCGCGCCCGATTCCAGACTGGCCGTTGCCACTTCCCCGGAATCGAGTCCCGTCATGAAAATGACGGGAACATGCGCCATCCTGTTGTTCTCGCGCAATCTTCTGTGACTTTCAAATCCGTCCATACCCGACATAACGGCATCCATCAGCACCAGATCGGGCACGATCCGGTTGCAAATAGACAACGCCTGCGCGCCGCTTAATGCCACCAGCACAGAAAATCCCTCGCCCACCAGCGCCTCGTTGAGCATGGCAAGCGTTTCAGGCGAATCATCGACGACGAGAATGACGGCTGCTTCATTCGGCACTGATATCATGGTTCCCCTCCGGTTTTCCCGTTATCCCACCGCGAAGAATACCGACGCTTTCCGGCATCCCGCGAAATATGGCGAAATCGCAACGCATGGCGCATACATCCAGTCTGTCCTTTTCCGCCTTGCCGACCCAGCCCCCGGCAAGCAGTCTGGCATTGAGTTCAAGAATCCCCTGAATATAGCCGATCTCGGCAAAGGTCACATAATCCTGCCATATATCGTCCGACATCATCACCCGGCTCTCGCCGGCACCATGCGATGCGGACGCTCCCTGTCCGGCACATGGGTGCGTTTCCTGCAAATCATTCTGTCGGGCATACGTAAACGTGACAGGCAACACGCGCCCGATCGCCTCGAACAGTTTTTCCTGCCTGACCGGCTTGATGATATAACCATTGTGCATCTTCCTGATATCTTCCGGAACATTGCCCTCCGAGGCTTCGGCGGACACCATGATGACCGGTATCCGAATCCCGTCGTGCCGGATCTTTTGCAACAAATCCCAACCGCTTCCGTCAGGCATCGAAATATCCACCAGCACAAGATCCGGCCGGACTTCGCGTATCTGCCTGAACGCGCTTTGACAACTGTCTGCCTGCACCACGTCAAACCCCACCGGTTCGAGTATTTTCGACATCAGCATCCGGTGTTCCTCGTTATCATCGACCTCCAGTACGGTAAACGGCTGTTTGCCCGATGTGACATACCCTGTGACCTTTCCATAGTCACACGCCTGAGCATCCGTTTCCGCCGCACGGCTCAACCGCAGCTTCAGGACAAACCGGCTGCCGCGACCGTATTCGCTATGCACTTCCAGCTCGCCCCCCATGATAGTGACCAGCAAATTGGTAATGGTCAGTCCCAGTCCGGTCCCGTCAGCATAGACACGGGTATATGCCAGTCTTTTGAACGGCTCGAAAATACTTTGTATATCTTCCTTTTTGATACCGATACCGGAATCCGCCACTTCAAACACAGCCACTTCGTTACGATAACGGATACTGAAAGATACCTTGCCATGCTGCGTGTACTTGATTGCATTGGAAAGCAGGTTCGTCAGAATCTGGCGCAACCTTTTTTCATCGGTATGCACATACCTGGGCAGCGCGCTTTCTGCATTGTACTCAAAGTCGAGATGCTTTCTCTGCGCGGCGTTGCCGAAATAAGTCACCAGCTGGTCGAGCAGTACCGACAGATTCGTATTGCCGTATATCAGATTGAGCTTGCGTGCCTCGATTTTCGATATATCGAGCAACCCCTCGATCAGATCGGCCAGATATTCACCGCTGCGACACACGATATCGAGAGCCTTGCGATGTTTTTCCGGAATATCCGATGCCTTGTCCAGAATCTCGCTATATCCCAGAATGGTATTGAGCGGTGTCCTCAATTCATGACTGATACCGGAAAGATAGCGTGTTTTCGCCTGATTGGCTTCATCCGCCGCTTCTTTTGCCTGCTCCAGCAACGCCGCCATCTGTTTGCGTTCATGGATTTCATGCTCAAGAATGCCGTTTTGCTTCTGGAACTCGTCCCTGGCCCGCCTGCGGCTTTCCGACACCAGCAAGAAAAGCATCGAAAAAACCGCCGCGATGATTTCCATCAGCACAAACACGATGAACAACGCCTTGAACAGCACATCCCTGTCAGGCGGCGCAAGCAGATTCCCGAAAATACCGTAAACGCCGGCAAACACCACGATGATGATGAGCGAAAACAGCAGCATGAACCCCAGAAAACTGATCAGGCCGGAATGAATCTCCCCTCTGAAACGTTCGGGCAACAATGCGCCGATCTGCTCACCGATACGGGCGCGCGGCTTGCAACAGTCCGAACAACAGGAATCCAGCGTGCAGCACAATGAACAAATACGCTGGTTATAGTACGGACAATAACTCATATCCTCTTTTTCAAACTCATGTCCGCACAGGGAGCAATGACTGCGCGGCGGCATATCCCCGCCCTCACGGGCGATGTAATAACGGCCACGCGTCAGCCAGGCGAGCGCCGGACAGGCAACAAATGTACAAACCAGCGTCACCGGTACGGCATAAGCGGCGCACAACTCGCCCAGCGCGCCAAAATAACAGAGCAGCCCGATCACCACCGCGACAAACATGGAGCCGAAACCGACCGGATTGATATCATAAAGACGCGCCCGCTTGAATTCGATACCTTCCGGACTGAGACCGCATTTCTTGTTGACCAGCATATCGGCCGCAAGCGTTCCGCACCAGGCGACCGCCAGCACGGAGTACAAATTCAGCACCTTCAGCGACGCCTCGTAAATGCCGCAGGCCATCAGCACCCAGGCAATCGCCACATTGAAAAACACCCATACAATCCTTCCGGGGTGCGTATGGGTCAGACGCGAAAAAAAATTGGACCATGCGATCGAACCGGCATAACCGTTGGTCACATTGATCTTGATTTGCGAGAGCACGACAAACACGACCGTCAACACAAGTGCGACCACCCCGTTTCCGAGGCCGATTTCCTGAAAAACACGCAAATACATATAATTCGGGTCTGTGGCCGCCTGTACACTGCCGCCCTCGTGCATGATGACGATCCCCAGCAACGCACCTATCAGGATTTTCACACCGCCCATCACAATCCAGCCCGGCCCCGCAAACAGCATCCCCAGCCAGCGCGTCTTGCGGTTATGTGCATTTTCATCGGGCATAAAACGCAGATAATCCACCTGTTCACCGATCTGTGAAACCAGTGCCAGCAAAATGGAAAGCGCATATCCCAGAAAAACCAGATTGAAACCTCCTTCGCCGAACAGCGGCATCCCGATAACCTGTTCCTCTTTCATGATCAACGCCAGCCCGGCAATCGCGGCGACTTGCATGAGCGACCAAAGCGGTTGCGTCAAAACCTGAAAACGATTGATAAAAGTAAACCCGTTCAAAATCAGGGGAATGACCACTGCCGCCGACACAAAATCCGCAATCGCGACCGGAATGCCCAGCGCCATGTTCAGCAGCTTGGCCAGTATGGTGGCTTCAAAGGCCAGAAAGATGAACGTGAAGGAAGCATATACCAGCGACGTGATCGACGAACCCAGATAACCGAAACCTGCGCCACGAGTGAGCAAATCGATATCGACATGATATTTCACGGCATATGAGGCGATCGGCAGGCTGATCAGAAAAATCAGCGGAACGGCCAGCAGCAAAGCCAGCAACAAATGATTGAGACCATACTGGATGGCGATATTCGCGCCGATGACCTCCAGCGCCAGGAAACTGATCGATCCCGTTGTGGCCACCGCAACTGTCGAAGCGGAAATCCGTCTGGCGCTGCTTGCGGTATAGCGCAGTGAATAATCCTCGAGTGTTTGATTGGATACCCAGCGGCTATACGTTCTGCGTGGATGTGTGATGGGCTTTTCCATTTCCGATACCGGAATCTATCCGGCTCCATACAACAATATCAGTGTAAACACTTCCGGCACATACCGCATACGTCATTTGACTTACACGGATGGTGCGTTTGCCAGATTCTTGCAAGCAAGAAACTTGCCGATAATCAACCTGGCATTTTCATTTTCAGCATGGAAAAGGAGAGCACCATTATGAAACACCAACCACGAAAAACCCTGACAGGTCTTATCGCTGCCCTCTGTCTCGGACTGACCATCGGTTCATCCGCGATAGCCGCCAGCAACGTCAACACCACAGGACTGGCTGTGACGGACAAAACCGTCAAAGTCGGCATCCTGCATTCCATCACAGGCACCATGGCATTGAGCGAAGCCGGTTCCGTACAGGCGGAAAAGCTGGCGATCGAACAGATCAACAAATCCGGTGGCGTGCTCGGACGGAAAATCGAAATCGTCCAGGAAGACGGCGCATCGGACTGGCCGACTTATGCCGAAAAAGCCCAGAAACTGATCGTCAACGACAAGGTCGCCGCCGTATTCGGTTGCTGGACATCGGCCTCACGCAAGGCGGTGTTGCCGGTATTCGAACAGCATAACAACATGCTGTTTTACCCTACCTTCTACGAAGGACTGGAACAATCCCCCAACGTCATCTACACCGGACAGGAAGCGACACAGCAAATTCTTGCCGGGCTGGACTGGGTCATGAAAGAAAAGGGCGCGAAAACCTTTTATCTGATCGGCTCGGATTACATCTGGCCTAGAACCTCTTTCAAAATCGCGCGCAAGCACATCGAGAAAAAAGGTCTCAAGGTCGTCGGTGAGGAATACTATCCGCTGGGACACACCCAGTTCAATTCCGTCATCAACAAAATCAAGCTCAAAAAGCCTGACGTCATCTTTTCGATTGTGGTCGGCGGCTCCAACGTCTCCTTCTACAAACAGCTCAAGGCAGCCGGCATCAATCTGGGCAATGAAAAACCCCTGTTGCTGTCCACCTCGGTCACAGAAGACGAAGTACGCGGCATCGGCGGTGAAAACTACGAAGGCGGTTACTCGGTCACCAAGTATTTCCAGAGCATGACCAATCCGAAAAACCAGGAATTCGTCAAAGCCTTCAAGAAGAAATGGGGCAACGGCATGGTCATCGGTGACGTCACCGAATCCGCCTACCTCGGCCCATGGCTGTGGAAAGCAGCGGTAGAAAAAGCCGGTTCGTTCGATATCAATGCCATCAAGAAAACACTGCCTGGCATCGAATTCAACGGCCCCAACGGCAAGGTCAAGATTCACCAGAATCACCACCTCTACATGAAGACCGTCGTTGGACAGGGCCAGAAGAACGGCCAGTTCAAGGTGGTTTATGAAAGCGAGGTCATCGAACCCAATCCTTTCCCGAAGGGTTATCAGTAACCCGTCGCCGACAAGGGTCTTTGCCTGCAACGAAGGGGACTTTTCCCCTTCGTGCCAACCATCCAATCTGACTTGCTGAGGAGAAGGAAAATGTTTTCAGACAGTTTTTCCGAATTATCATCAATACTCGCCATGCAGGGGTTTGCAGGACTCAGCCTGTTTTCTGTTTTCCTTCTGATGGCGCTGGGACTTGCCATTATATTCGGGCAAATGGGCGTCATTAACATGGCGCATGGCGAATTCATGATTCTCGGAGCATACGTAACCTATATTTGCTCCCACATTTTTGAAAATTATCTGACATCACTGTTCGGCATCTATTTCTTCGTCGCCCTCATTGTGGCATTTCTGGTCACAGCCGCCATGGGCATGCTTCTGGAATGGCTGATGATCCGGCATCTGTATGCCAGACCGCTCGACACCCTGCTGGCCACCTGGGGCCTGAGCCTGATACTGCAACAGCTATACCGCTCTGTCTTCGGCGCACGCGAAGTCGGCGTCACCCTGCCCGACTGGCTGATGGGTTCCATCAGTTTGACGGACATGATCGAAATCCCCGTCAACGGATTGTTCGTTCTGTTCCTGACCGCCATCGTCACGGCCGCCCTGTGGTTCATCGTTTACCGTTCGGCCTTCGGTCGCCAGCTCCGTGCCGTCGTGCTGAACCGTCCGATGGCAGGTGCTGTCGGTATCAACACCGCGCTGGTCGACCGCCTGACTTTCGGACTGGGCTGCGGCATCGCCGGTATCGCCGGATGCGCCTTCACCATGATCGGTTCGACAGGCCCCACGGCAGGCCAGCTCTATATCGTCGATACCTTCCTGGTCGTCGTATTCGGTGGCGCAGGCACGATCATCGGCACCATTGCCTCGGCCTTTTCCATCGCGCAGGCACAATCAATCATGGAATTTTTCATGTCCGGCTCGACAGCCAAAGTACTCACCCTGCTGGCAGTCGTCATCATTTTGATGATCCGGCCAAAAGGACTCTTTTCCATCAAGGTACGTCACTGAACAAAAGGGAGACATATTATGAACAGCACTCAAAACTCACCCTTTCATGTCCCGCTACTGGGAAAACAGACCGTCCTGAATTTCATCATCCTTGCCGTGTTGCTGGCGGTGGTCATGCCGGCGACACTGGATATCTTCCGCCTGAACCTGCTCGGCAAGTACCTGAGCTATGCCTTCGTCGCCATCGGTCTGGTACTGTGCTGGGGATATGGCGGCATCCTGAGTCTCGGTCAGGGTATATTCTTCGGTCTTGGCGGATACTGCATGGCCATGTTCCTCAAACTGGAAGCGTCCACACCTGAAGCCACAGCCATCCAGTCCACGCCCGGCATTCCAGACTTCATGGACTGGAACCAGCTGACCGAACTGCCATGGTTCTGGGAGCCATTCAAAAGCTTCCCGCTGACTTTGCTCCTGATCGTGGCGGTACCGGCTGCATTTGCCTACATCATTGGCACCGCCATGTTCCGGCGGCGTGTCTCCGGCGTCTATTTTTCCATCATCACCCAGGCAATCGCTGCCATTCTGACCATTCTCATCATCGGTCAGCAAGGCTATACCGGCGGCGTCAATGGCATCACCGACCTGCGCACCTGTCTGGGCTTTGACATCCGAAGCGATGCAGCGAAACTCGTGCTGTACTACCTGTGCGTCGGCCTGCTGTTGCTCGCCCTGTTCGTTTCCCATCTGCTCTCCAGAGGCAAAATGGGGCACCTGTTACTGGCGATCCGCGACCAGGAACAGCGCGTACGCTTCTCCGGCTATGACGTGGACAACTTCAAGGTATTCATCCTGTGCTTCGGCGCTATCCTGTCCGCCATCGGCGGCGCGATGTTCACGCTCCAGGTCGGCTTCATGTCGCCCAGTTTCGTCGGCATCGTCGCTTCCATCGAAATGGTCATTTTCTGCGCGGTAGGCGGTCGCATGTCGATCTTCGGCGCCGTATACGGCACTTTGCTGGTCAACTACGTCAAGACACTTGTCTCGGAAAACTTCCCGGAATTATGGCTTTTTGCCATGGGCGCCCTGTTCATCTGTGTCGTCATGGCATTCCCCAAAGGACTTGCAGGACTGTATGACAGCAAAATCGCCCCATGGATCGCCGCGAAGCTGGGCAAACTGTCCGGCCATTCCCGATTGCCATTTGCAAGAAAACACTAATGTTGTAAACAAGGAGCAAGATCATGAGTATCACTGCACAGGAAAACGATCGCCGCCTCTCCATCAACGGACTGCAAAAACCGTTTGCGCTGTATATCGAAAACCTTACCGTCTCTTTTGACGGCTTCAAGGCAGTGGACAATCTTTCGCTGTATGTCGATGAAGGTGAAATCCGGGTCATCATCGGCCCAAACGGCGCCGGAAAAACGACGGTACTGGACCTGATTTGCGGCAAGACGCGAGCCAGCAGCGGTTCCATCAAGTTCCGCGACAAGGAACTGACACGGCTCAAGGAACACGAAATCATCGAAGCCGGAGTCGGCCGGAAATTCCAGAATCCCTCGATTTACGAAGAACTGACCGTCTTCGAAAACCTGGAACTGTCCTACCCCCGTGGCAAAGGCGTCATGGGAACCCTGTTTTTCAAGCGCGACGAGGCTCTCTGCCGAAAAGTACAGGAAACCGCCGAAACCATCTTTCTGGGTGACAAACTGCATACCCGTGCAGGGCTTTTGAGTCATGGCCAGAAGCAATGGCTGGAAATCGGCATGCTCCTGATCCAGAACCCGTCATTACTCATGCTCGACGAACCGGTAGCCGGCATGTCGGTATCGGAACGCACGCAAACCGCCGAACTGCTCCGGAAAATCATCAAGGGACGCTCTGCGATCGTCATCGAACACGACATGAAATTCGTGGAAGAAATCGCCGACCGCGTCACCGTCATGCACCAGGGCAAACTGCTGGCGGAAGGGAGTATGGACTCCGTCAAGCGAAACCGCAAAGTCATAGACGTTTATCTCGGACAATAAACAGGAGCCAGCGATGTTAAAACTGAATCATTATTCTGTGGCATACGGTGAAAGTACGGTCATCAACAACCTGAATCTCCACATTGCACGCAACGAAATCGTGGCGCTCCTGGGACGCAACGGCATGGGCAAGACAACCCTGATGAAATCCATCATCGGCATCATTCCGCACAGCAAGGGAACCCTCTTTCTCGACGGACAAGACATCGGCGCGCTGAAAAGTTTCCAGCGTGTCAAGGCCGGCATCGGCTACGTTCCGCAAGGACGCATGATCTTTCCCAGCATGAGCGTCAGGGAAAATATCGAAACAGGACTGACCGTCACCGGCCGGAAAACCGTTCCCGAAGACCTGTACGACATTTTTCCGGTACTGAAAGAATTTGCCTCCCGAAAAGGCGGCAATCTCTCCGGCGGACAACAACAGCAGCTCGCCATCGCCAGAGCGCTGGCGAGCAATCCCAAACTGCTCTTGCTCGACGAACCGACCGAAGGCATACAACCCAACATCATCAAGGATATGGCAAAAATCCTGCGTCATATACGCGATGAAAAAGGTCTGACCATTTTCGTATCCGAACAGGTACTCAGTTTCGCACTGGATGTGGCAGACCGAATCATCGTCATGGAAAAAGGCGCCATCGTTTATGACGCCTCCGCAGACAAAACAGATGCGGCGGCAGTCACCCGTTTTCTGTCAGTATAAACGACTCTTCATTGCGATCCTGAAACTCCCTGTTTCCGGCACTTGCCGGGGCGGCAGACAATCTGCCGCTTTTTTTTTAGGGGTTACGTCATTTTACGTAGATTGCTGGGACATTCGGCCAATTTCTGAAACAGACACGAAAATCCATAATAAAACCATGCCTTTACGAGAAAGGCTCAAACATGACGTTTCAAACTTATTGTTCATGAGGTGATTAAATGGGAAGCACAGGTTCTGTTAGTTCATGGGAAGAAGCTCTGTTGGTTGCAGCCATCCAGTACCCCGTTCCGGTCGTCAACGGCCCCGAAGACATTCAGGTCAACGTCGACAGGATCTGCAAGGCTGTCGCTGCGACAAAGGCCGGTTATCCGGGTCTTGATCTGATCGTTTTTCCCGAATATTCCACACAAGGGTTGAATACCGCCATCTGGTCATATGACGAAATGCTGCTCAGTCTGGACAGCCCGGAAGTCGGCCAGTACAAGAAAGCCTGCAAGGACGCGGATGTATGGGGCGTTTTCTCCATCATGGAAAAAGACCCCGATGGCGGCAATCCGTTCAATACCGCGATCATCATCAACAATAAAGGGGAAATCGCCCTTCATTACAGAAAATTGCAACCCTGGGTTCCGGTAGAGCCATGGGCACCTGGCAATATGGGCATGCCGGTATGCGACGGTCCGAAAGGCTCGAAACTCGCCGTCTGTATCTGTCATGACGGCATGTTCCCCGAACTCGCCCGCGAGGCGGCATACAAGGGAGCCAATGTCTATATCCGCATTTCCGGCTATTCCACACAGGTCAACGACCAGTGGATCATCACAAACCGTACCAACGCATGGCAAAACCTGATGTACACCGTCTCGGTCAACCTGGCAGGCTATGACAATGTGTTCTATTACTTCGGCGAAGGCACCATCTGCAATTATGACGGCAACGTCATCCAGCAGGGACACCGCAATCCGTGGGAAATCGTCACCGCCGAACTGTTCCCGCGTCTGGTGGACAAGGCACGTGAAAACTGGGCGCTGGAAAACAATATCTTCAATCTGGGCTGCCGCGCCTACGTCGGCAAGCCGGGCGGCGAAAAAGCGAACTACCTGACCTGGGTACGCGATCTGGCAGAGGGTAAATACAAGTTGCCCTGGGACGACAAGATCAAGATTCGGGATGGCTGGAAATATTATCCGAATGGCGGGCAATACGGCCCGATGCCGGAAAAATTCAAAAAGTCATGACCGGATATCCTGCCGGATTTTGAGACACCGGCCATACAAAAAAAGGAGCCTGACGGCTCCTTTTTTACTGCAATGCCCAACATCATGACGCACGATTGGCACGACGGCGATCGATATCGGACAGATACCGCTTGCGCAGCCGGATGCTTTTCGGCGTGATTTCCACCAGCTCATCATCCTCGATGAATTCGACGGCATATTCCAGCGACATCTGGATAGGCGGCACCAGCCGGACGGCTTCATCGGTACCGGCGGCACGGATATTGGTCAACTGTTTCCCCTTGATCGGGTTGACGACGATATCGTTTTCGCGGGAATGGATACCGATGATCATGCCTTCGTAAACCGGGTCGTTATGGCTGACGAACATACGACCGCGATCCTGGAGTTTCCACAATGCATAAGCGACTGCGGCGCCATCTTCCTGCGAAATCAGCACGCCGTTCCTGCGTCCTCCGGTATCGGGACGATTCGGGTCCACCGGATAATAATCGTCGAACACATGGCTCATGATGCCGGTTCCGCGCGTCAGGGTCATGAACTCGCTCTGGAAACCGATCAGGCCACGCGCAGGAATCCGGTATTCCAGACGCACCCTGCCCTTGGAGTCGGGCTGCATGTCCTGCAATTCCCCGCGGCGACGTCCCAGTTCTTCCATGACGCCCCCCTGATGGGCTTCGTCCACATCGACCGTCAACGCTTCATACGGCTCATGCTTGACACCTTCGATTGTCTTGTACACCACACGCGGACGGGATACCGCCAGCTCATAGCCTTCGCGGCGCATGTTTTCGATCAGGATGGTCAGATGCAATTCGCCGCGTCCGGAAACCTCAAAGACCGTATCGTCATCGGTCGGTGCGACCCGCAAGGCCACATTGGATTTCAGCTCGCGTTCCAGCCGTTCGCGCAACTGGCGGCTGGTGACGAACTTGCCTTCACGACCGGCGAACGGCGAGGTATTGACCATGAAATTCATCGTCAGCGTCGGTTCGTCAACCGTCAGCATCGGCAAGGCATCGGGATGTTCCGGGTCGCAGACCGTCGAACCGATATCGATATCCTCGATACCGTTGATAAGGACGATATCGCCTGCGGACGCTTCATCGATCACCTTGCGTTCCAGTCCCTTGAAAGAGAGCACCTGATTGATACGTGCACGGATCGGCGTCGATTCCGGACCGTTCATGACCACGACATCCTGCAAGCCTTTCACACGACCGCGATTGATTCGTCCGATACCGATTTTGCCGACGTAGGATGAATAATCCAGCGAGGAAATCTGCATCTGGAAAGGACCGTCCGGATCGGCATCCCTGACCGGCACATATTCCAGAATGGCATCGAAAAGCGGGCGCATGTCGCCGGAACGGATATTTTCGTCCAGCCCCGCATAACCGTTCAGGCCGGATGCATAAATCACCGGGAAATCCAGCTGTTCTTCCGTCGCGCCGAGTTTGTCGAACAACTCGAACGTGGCATTGATGACCCAGTCGGGACGTGCGCCCGGACGGTCGATCTTGTTGATGACCACAATCGGTTTCAGACCGAGCGCCAGCGCCTTGCGCGTCACGAAGCGCGTCTGCGGCATCGGCCCTTCCACGGCATCGACCAGCAGCAACACGCCATCGACCATCGACAGCACCCGTTCCACTTCACCGCCGAAATCGGCATGTCCCGGCGTATCGACGATATTGATATGCGTACCCTGATATTCCACGGCACAGTTCTTGGCGAGAATGGTAATCCCGCGTTCCTTTTCCAGATCGTTGGAATCCATCACCCGTTCACTGACGGTCTGGTTTTCACGGAACGTTCCGGATTGCCGCAACAACTGGTCGACCAGCGTGGTTTTGCCATGATCGACATGCGCGATAATCGCGACGTTGCGGATTGCGCGTTTGGTTTCAGACATAAAATTAGAAAAATTGAAAAAAAGGATAACTGGTTATTTTAGCACGCCCGTATCAGGCCGCTGAAAACACCGGAAAAATACAACAGGCGGGAAAGGTCACACCGGCGGGCGTGACAACGATACCAGACGCTCCGGTGCCAGAATGCCGTCGCCGCGCAATTGCGCCGTTCCGAGAAAAACACCCCGTGCGGCGTCATAGACACGGCGGCGTCCGGGCTTGACGGATGTCGCAATCCGTTCTTTCACGACTGACAGACGCTGACCGTTGACGAACCGTCCTGCCAGCACGGTATCGAGCATGACGGCAGGAAACGACGAGAGCAGAAAATCGACCGGTTCAAGCGGCAGTTCCGAAGGCATTTGCACATCGGTGAAACGGCTTTCCAGATCGTCAAGGCATATCGCCTCACCGATTTCCAGCGTGCCGACACGGGTACGCCGCAAGGATTCCAGATGCGCGCCGCATCCCAGCGCTTCCCCGATATCTTCGCCAAGCACCCGGATATAGGTTCCCTTGCTGCATGTGACACGCAAACGCAGACGGGGAGGCGTATAGTCAAGCAACACCAGTTCGTGGATCGTCACTTCCCTTGCCTCGCGTTCCAGTTCGATACCGGCACGCGCATATTCATAAAGCGGCTTGCCGTCCCGTTTCAGTGCCGAATACATCGGCGGCACTTGCCGGATCGTACCCATAAAGCGCGGCAAAATCCGGCTGATTTCGTCAGGCGCAGGCAATGGCGACGCCGTCGTTTCAAGGACTGCGCCTTCCGTATCGCCCGTTTCCGTTTTCACGCCCAGACAGACGACGGTCTCGTATGTCTTGTCCGCGTCGAGCAAATCCTGTGAAAACTTGGTCGCTTCGCCGAAACAGATGGGCAACAGACCGGTCGCGAACGGATCGAGCGTACCGGTATGTCCCGCTTTTTTCGCATTGACGATCCGTTTGGCGCGAATCAATGCATCGTTGCTGGACAAACCGGCAGGCTTGTCCAGCAGTAATACCCCGCTGATATCGAGACGTTTTCTTTTGGCGGACGACGACGCTTTCATGAATCAGTCACATTCCTGCAAACGGTTACCGCAAGGTACCGTCAATTTCCTTCATCGTCCTTTGCGCGTTCCGAATTGGCGACGTCGATCAGATGCGACAGGGCAATGCCTTCGGCAATCGAATTGTCATAAATGAACGTCAGCTGCGGCAGGGTATGGATATGCAGCCGTTTGCCCAGCTGCATCCTGATGAAACCCGAAGCGCGCTGCAAGCTGTCCAGCGTCTTTTGCACCGTCTCCGGATTGTCGTCGAGCATCGTGACATAGACCCGCGCGTTGGCATAATCGGGCGTGACTTTCACTTCCGTAATCGTCACCATCCCGACATTCGGGTCTTTCAGCTCCGAAAAAATGATATCGGACAGATCGCGCTGGATCTGGTCAGCCACACGCAAGCTGCGGCCGGGAATCGATTTGCTGTGTCTTGCCATGATCCACTCCCTTCAATAGATAACCACAGACATTACCATACCCCAAATAACAACCTTCGCACGAGAAAAATCACAGGGTACGTGCGATTTCCTGGATTTCATAGACTTCGATCTGGTCGCCGATCTTGATGTCGTTGTAATTCTTCAGCGTCAGACCGCATTCGAAACCGGCTTTCACTTCACGGACATCGTCCTTGAAGCGTTTGAGCGAGTCGATTTCGCCCGACCAGATGACCACGTTGTCGCGCAACAGGTGTACCGGCGAACCGCGGCGAACCAGCCCTTCGGTGACGAAACAGCCTGCGATCGCACCGACACGGCTGACCATGATGACCTGACGGATTTCGACAAGACCGAGCGCATGTTCGCGTTTTTCAGGCGCGAGCATACCCGACATCGCCGCTTTCACATCATCGATGGCATCATAGATGATGTTGTAGTAACGGATATCGACACCGCTCGTTTCCGCCAGATGGCGCGCCTGTGCGTCTGCACGGGTATTGAAACCGATGATGACCGCCTTGGAAGCCAGCGCCAGATTGACGTCCGTTTCGGTAATGCCGCCGACGGCCGCATGAATGACCTGTACGCGCACTTCGTCGTTGGACAATTTGAGCAGCGAGGCGGCCAGCGCTTCCTGCGAGCCCTGAACGTCGGTCTTGATGATGAGCGGCAAGGTCTTGATTTCGCCTTCGGCGATCTGGTCGAACATGTTTTCCAGTTTCGCGGCCTGCTGTTTTGCCAGCTTGACGTCACGGAACTTGCCCTGGCGGAACAGACCGATTTCACGTGCCTTGCGTTCGTCATTCAACACGATGATTTCCTCGCCGGCGGACGGAACGCCCGTCAACCCCTGGATTTCCACCGGAATGCTCGGTCCCGCCTCGGCGATGGCCTTGCCGTTTTCATCCAGCATGGCGCGGACCCGTCCGTATTCCGGCCCGGCCAGCACCACGTCGCCGCGATGCAGCGTACCGGACTGGACCAGCACCGTCGCGACCGGGCCGCGTCCCTTGTCCAGACGCGCTTCGATCACGATACCCTTGGCCATGGCATCGACCGGCGCTTTCAGTTCCAGGATTTCGGCCTGCAACAGCACGTTTTCCAGCAAGGAATCGATCCCCTGTCCCGTCTTGGCCGATACCGGCACGAACGGTGAATCGCCGCCGTATTCTTCCGGAACGACCTGTTCGGCGACCAGTTCCTGCGTCACACGATTGACGTTGGCGCCCTGCTTGTCCACCTTGTTGATGGCCACCACAATCGGAACGCCTGCCGCCTTGGCATGCGCGATCGCTTCCTTGGTCTGCGGCATGACGCCATCGTCGGCCGCCACCACCAGAATGACGATATCGGTCGCCTTGGCACCGCGTGCACGCATGGCGGTAAACGCTTCATGGCCCGGGGTATCGAGGAAAGTCACGATACCGCGTGCCGTCTTGACGTGATATGCACCAATATGCTGCGTAATGCCGCCCGCCTCGCCCGAGGCGATCTTGGTGCGGCGGATATAGTCCAGCAGCGACGTCTTGCCGTGGTCGACATGGCCCATGACCGTAACGACCGGAGCGCGCGGCAACAATTCGGCATTTTCGTTCTTGCCCATTTCTTCCAGCTGC
>CASETG010000050.1 GCA_949290765.1 Oxalobacter formigenes
GTAACCATTATTGATGGATTCTGCTGCTTCAATGGCTTTGAGAACGCCAATGTTTTCCGGATACCCGTTTCGGTCCACGCGCTGGTAGTCGTCGTCTGCCCAGAGGATGATTTTTCTGTCCGGGTATTTGTCCCGCATGGCTTGGGCGACTGGTAACAGGTTGCCCGCATCGAAGGCCACGATGACATCATCGCCGGTGGCTTCATGGATACTGGCGCCGGTGGCAAAACCTTCGCAGATTCCCAGGTCGCCGGTTCCTTTATTTCCTATCGGGTGGTAACAGCCTTTCTGGCGTCCCCCCTTCAAAAAGCGTTTGTTGGTGCCGTCCGGCAGTCTCATGGGATATATCCGCTGGTACGATACGATTTCGCCGTTGAAATACATCGGGATGATGAGGACGTTTTGCCCGTCGATCAGCGCGCCATGCGGCAAAATCCTCTTTTCGGTCAGGTAGGGATGGTCTGCGGTAGCCGGGAAACAATGCCGGATGTCTTCTCTAGCCTGTTCGGCGATACGCTGGTAACCCGCCTCAAGCTCGCGCTTCCTTCTCGCTTCGGCCTGCCTGATCTGCCGGTCGATTCGCTGGCGCTCGGTCTTTGTCAGGCGCTGGTATCGGTCTGATCGCCATGTGTGGCTTTCGCCGGTACGCCAGTTCCCGCAAGCTCCGGCCATGCCATACCAGACACACCAGCCGGCCAGATCGCCCCGTTTGCCGTTCGTGGAAAAGCGTTGTATTTTGCCGGTCTGGTTGATGGCGTCCGGGGCATGGCCGATTCGTTCCCGAATGAAATCAAGGAAAGCGGTTGCCCCTTCAAATTGGCTAACAGGTACAGGATTCATAATGCCTCCTGTCATGCTCTGCTGGCGGCTATGCGTGCGTCGATGAAGGCATCTATTTCGGATTCCAGCCAACCGACAGAATTAGCCCCAAGTCTGATTGGTTTCGGGAAATCGTCCCGTGTTCGGACATATGTCCAGATTGTTGCCTTGGACAATCCCAGCTTCTCGGATACTTCTTTCTGGCGGATGATTCGTTTTGTATTGGTCTGAACGGTTGTCATTTTTTACCTCATTGGGTTGATTGTGTCGATTGCCGGCCAATCCGGTATGAGGCAAAGTTTGACGGTGTGAAAGGGTAAAAAATAGATGGGCAGGTTCAAAAAACTTACCCAAGAAAATCATGGAACCTGTTACAGGTTATGTTTAGGATATTCCCTACGATTTCGGCAAAAAATTGTGAAAACCCTTTATTCATGCGGGTTTGAAATGGGTATATAGGTTATTGGAAACAGGTGTACAGGTTCGTCTTTTATGGTGTTTTTGGTGCTCCACCTTTTGTTTCCCAGTTCGCAACCTTGCTGCATTGTTCTATCGCACTCTCTATTGGTCGCCCATCTGGATCAGTCATGCCAAATTCTGACGCATGTTCTCGTAACCATTTGTCAATGTTCTGTTTTGGTGTTTTGCCGTTGTCTGGCAGTTTTATTGCGTATTGCCACGCTCTTACACAAGCCGCAAGTTTTGGTGCGTATTTCGGATGTTCTTTTGTCAGATAGTCTGCTGTTTCGCCTTCTGGAAAGAAGAAGCCTGTTTTAAAGCCGCGAGAAGCAAGCCAATTTCTCAAATCTTTCAAGCCAACTAAAGTTTCTTCTAAATTTAATTCAGGCCCTTGCGGTAATGGGAGATTATTAAACAAATAGGCTTCATGAGACACTTTTAGTGTTTTTGTGCGAACAGCATTTTTTAAAGTTTTTAATACAGCGTAAAAATTATTGTTTAATTTATATCCTTGAGGCGTTTTTTCGGATGGTGAAAAATAAAAACAAATTTGGCCATCTAGTTCGTCTTTGCGTATTTCGCTCGGCGGAATACCGCATATAAGCGCTGCTGCATCAACCAAGGAAAAGGTATCTGCCAGTCGCCAGTAATCAAATTCATCCATAACGCCCCCTCACGTTATCCCCTGTCCGGTAAGCCACGCCAGCGGGTCAGGGGTACCCGTTTTCGTCCCGTCGGACTAGGCGCGACTTGTTCTGCCTGATACTCTGTTAGTCTCTATTATACTGTATATATTTACAGCTATGCACGTTTCAGATTAAGAACTTTGCCTGTTCTCCTGCTGTCGATATAGTCAGCCCATGCCTGTAACAGCTCCTTGCGTTCTTTAATGAACTCTGCACGGAAATAAGCGGCCTGTATCTTGTTTCTTTCTTTGTGAGCCAGTTGCCGGTCAAGAACTTCACGGCGGTACCCGATTTCTTCCAGCGCGCTTACAGCAAGTGTTCTGAATCCGTGCCCGGTCATTTTGCCTTTGTAGCCCATACGCTTTAGTACCCTGAGGATGGTGTTGTTACTCATGTGCTTTTCTTTGTTTCTCTGGCCGGGGAAAAGGTATTTGCTGCCATGTGTCCATCCCAGCCGTTCGTTTTTATCCCGAAGTTCATGCAAAAGATGGAGCGCTTGTTTTGGTAAATCTATTCGGTGGTCTTCTCTGACTGGATTGATTTTTTTCTTGCCCATTTTCATGCGTTGCCAAGGTACAATCCAAACGCCGTTATCCATGTCAATTTCTGACCATGTTGCCCCTATAAGTTCTTCCGTTCTCAAAAAAACAAGCATCATGATATTTACAGCAACTCTTGTCGCAAATGTCATCTCCTGTCTATCAAGAACGCGCAAAAATTCCGGTAACTCTTCCGGTTTGATTGAAGCATGATGTCCTTTTTCGTATCGGTTCAGAACATCTGTAAGATCGGAAACAAGATTGTGTTTGATGATATTGCGTTGTATCGCATGGCCGTAAATTCGTCCAAGTGTTGGTTTCAGTCGGCTTGCCGTTTCCGGTGCTCTCTTCTCCACGGTTTTCAGAACATCGATTAGTTGCTGATGAGTGATGTCAGATATTGGCAGGTTGCCAAGAACAGGGAACACATCCCTCTCAAGCCCTCTTATGCATTTTTTTGCCGTTTTTTCACTCCATTCTGGCAAACGGTTGTCAAACCAGTCACGCGCCACCTTTTCAAAGGTATATTTTGTTTTGGCTTTTTCTGCTTCTATACGCGCCTTCTTTTCTTCCCGCGGGTCTATTCCTTCGGCTATCAGTTTGCGCGCCTCATCCCGTTTCTGGCGTGCTTGCGCCAGCGATACATCCGGGTATTTGCCAAACGACAGTTTGACCGCCTTGCCGTTCAGACTGGCTTTCATCTTCCAGAGTTTCGAACCTGTCGGGGCGATTTCCAGATACAGGCCGCTTCCGTCAAAAAGGGTATAGGTGCTGTCTTTGGGTTTTGCGTTGTCAATCTGTTTGGGTACTAGTGGGGTAATCAGTTTTGCCATTTGGGTACTTCCCTGCCAAAAATGGGTACCTGAAAAATCGGTACCCTTAAAAAGGTACCGATAACGGTACCTAAAATCGTCAGATTCGGCAATACTGTATTAGACCGCATAAAACAAAAAACCCGCGTAAACTCTTGGTTTTACACGGGTTTGCATACTGTATTGGACTGCTTTAAACCAGTTGTTGGTGCCGGGAGCCGGAATCGAACCGGCACGGTGTTTCCACCGGCAGATTTTGAGTCTGCTGCGTCTACCAATTTCGCCACCCCGGCGACGCCTGTGCATTATCGCTGATTTGCCTCCGAAGGGCAACAGAAACGCCGTTTTTCAGGCATTTTTTGTCGCGAAAATCGTAAAGTGTTCAACGATGGGCGGACGTGCGAAAAACGGCCCGACGACACCACGCCACTGGGTAAATGCCGGAGAGCCGCGAAAATCGACGGTATGGTTTTCAAGGGTTTCCCAATAGTTCATCAGTACATAGCGTTCGGGCGTTTCGATGCACTTGTTGATGCGGTAGCCGATGAAACCCTTTGAGGGGGCGATGTATGTCTGGATGCCATGCTGGATGGCCTGGTCGAATTCAGCCTGTTTGCCGGGCTGGATCAGAATATCGACGAGTTCGAGAATCATGTTGTTTCCTGTCGGATAAAGACGGGAATTTTACCATCGATCGGCGGCGAGTGGATTCCGGGCGGAAGCGAAGGTTACGGTCAATGCGGGTACCGGTATTCATCCAGCCAGTGAAGCAGTGGAATCGTCGCCGGCAGCAACGGTTCGACATGGATGTCGCCTTGCCAGCAAAAAGCCTGTCCCTCGCGACTTTGCGGTACACCATGCCAGTCGCGGCTGATGAAAAAATGCAGGCGGACGTGGGCATGCGGATAGACGTATTCGACACAGCACCATGGAGAGGCGGATGAAATGGTAATGCCCAGCTCTTCCATGAATTCGCGTTTGAGCGCGTTTTCGACGGTTTCCCCTGCTTCGACCTTGCCGCCCGGAAATTCCCAGTAACCTGCATACGGTTTGCCTGCCGGTCTTTGAGCCAGCAGAACATCGCCGTTTTCCTGCATGAGAATGCCGACGGCGACATCGACGGGAGACTGTTTCGCGGAAGTCATTTCATCGTCTCGTCCCACAGATCGCCAGTCTGGCTCGATGACGGGGCCGCGATACCGAAATGACGGTAAGTCGCTGTGGTAGCGATACGGCCGCGTGGCGTGCGTTGCAAATAGCCCTGTTGGATCAGATAGGGTTCCAGTACATCTTCGATGGTATCGATTTCCTCGCCGATGGCGGCGGCCAGATTGGCGATACCGACCGGACCGCCGCTGAACTTGAACAGTACCGCTTCCAGCAATTTGCGGTCCATCAGATCGAATCCGACCGGATCGACATCCAGCATTTTCAGGGCGGCATCGGCGATGTCCCGGGTGATTTCGCCGTTTCCTCTGACTTCGGCATAGTCGCGTACGCGACGAAGCAGCCGGTTGGCGATGCGCGGTGTCCCTCGTGCACGGCGCGCGATTTCGCGTGCTCCGTCCTGTACGATCGGCGCTTTCAGCAGCATGGCGCTGCGCGTGACGATACGGGTCAGGTCTTCGATATCGTAAAACTCCAGCCGTGCAACGACGCCGAAACGGTCGCGTAGCGGATTGGTCAGCATGCCGGCCCGTGTTGTGGCACCGATCAGGGTGAAAGGTTGCAAGTCGAGCTTGACCGAACGGGCTGCTGGACCTTCGCCAATCAGGATGTCGATCTGGTAATCTTCCAGTGCAGGATAAAGGATTTCCTCGACGACGGGAGACATCCGGTGGATTTCGTCGATGAACAGGACATCATTGGCTTCCAGATTGGTCAGGATGGCGGCCAGATCGCCTGCACGCTCCAGTACAGGGCCGGAAGTCTGACGCAGATTGACACCCATTTCACGAGCGATGATATGCGCCAGCGTTGTTTTGCCGAGACCGGGCGGGCCGAACAGCAGGGTATGGTCTAGTGCTTCGCCGCGTTTTTTTGCCGCAGCGATGAAAATTTCCAGTTGCTCGCGCGTTTTGTGCTGGCCGACATATTCATTCAGGTATTTTGGACGCAAGGCGCGTTCGATCGCTTCTTCATTGGGAGAGGCGGTTTTTGCGTCGATAAGTCGTTTTTCGCTGAAATCGTCGGTCTGGATGCTCATGTCGAATCCGTTATGGTGTCGGTCGCCTAACCTCTGGACAAGGCTTTCAGCGCCATTTTAATACCGTCTGATACAGTGCAGTCGTTCGGCAGCTGTTTCATGGCCAGCAGTGTTTCTTTTTCAGAGTAACCCAGTGCCAGCAAGGCGTTTTGTATATCGGAACGCGGGTCGTCAGGGGATGGGCGCACGACGGCCGCGAGTGTGCCACCGTCGAGTTTTCCTTTCAGCTCCAGCAACAGTCGTTCGGCGGTTTTCTTGCCGATGCCGGGGATACTCGTCAGTCGAGATGTGTCCTGCATGGCGACGGCCTGAGCCATGTCCGTGACGGACAGTCCGGACAACAGCGCCAGAGCGGTTCGTGCCCCGATGCCGGTAATGCGGATAAGTTGCCGGAACAGCGCTCTTTCGTCAAGGTTGCCGAAACCGTAGAGGATATGGGCGTCCTCGCGGATGGCAAGGTGCGTGAATAGCGTGACTTTTTCGCCGACGGCCGGAAGATTGTAAAACGTGCTCATGGGGACGTCGATTTCATAACCGACGCCCTGACAGTCCACCAACAGCTGTGGCGGGTTTTTCTGCAACAGGATACCGTGTATACGACCGATCATGTTATGCAACGAGATAATGGGAAATTGTCAGTATATTACCGGATAAGTCTGCCGCGACGGATACGGAATGACGTCAGATTGCCCAGTACGGCGGCTTTTTCCAGTGCATGCACGGCATCGAAGCCGTGGGCGTGGCAAATGGCTGCGCCCAGCGCGTCGGCTGCATCGCTGGCGGGTGCGCCCGGAAGCGACAAGAGGCGTTGAACCATTTCCTGAACCTGTTTTTTTTGCGCCTTGCCGTGCCCGACGACGGCTTGCTTGATTTGCAATGCCGTGAATTCGTGAACGGTCAGTCCGGACGCGACCAGTGCGCTGATGGCGGCGCCGCGCGCCTGCCCCAGAAGCAGGGTGGATTGCGGATTGACATTGACGAAGACTTTTTCGATGGCGGCACAGTCAGGCTGATAACGCGAGATGATTTCGCTGATACCGTCGAAAATGGTTTTCAGGCGTAACGGCAAACCGGCGTCGGACGGCGTTTTGACCGTGCCGGATGCGATGTAGCGCAGGGTCGAGCCCTGTTTGTGAATCAGGCCGAAACCGGTGGTTCTCAGGCCCGGATCGATACCGAGGATTTTCATGACAGTACCCGTTGCATGCGATGCGGAGGCGTCGGCCATGAAAATCCCCGTTTTGCATCAATGGCGGAAGTGGCGTACCGAGGTGAAGACCATGGCGATGCCATGTTCATCGGCTGCGGCGATCACTTCAGGATCGCGGACGGAACCGCCAGGCTGGATGACGGCGGTCGCACCGGCATTGGCTACGATGTCGAGACCGTCACGGAACGGGATGAAAGCGTCCGATGCGACGACGGAGCCCTTGAGGGACAGTCCTGCGTTGGCCGCTTTCATGGTGGCGGTACGCGCAGCGTCCACACGGCTCATCTGGCCGGCGCCGATACCCAGTGCCATGCCGTTGCCGCAGAATACAATCGCGTTGGATTTGACGAACTTGACGACTTTGGATGCGAACAGCATGTCTTGCATCTGCTGCGGTGTCGGCTGTTTTTTCGTGACGACTTTCAGGTCACCGGCGATGATGTCCACGATGTCGGGAGACTGGACGAGCAGACCACCGCCGACACGCTTGAGGTCGAATGCATTGGCATTGGTTCCCAGTGCAATCTGCAACAGGCGCAGGTTTTTCTTGCGGTTGAAGATGCTCTTGGCTTCTTCGGTAAAGGACGGTGCGATCAATACTTCGACGAACAGTTTGGCGACTTCTTCGGAAGTGCGTGCATCGAGTTCGCCATTGAAAGCGATGATGCCGCCAAATGCCGCTTCCGGATCGGTTTGCAGCGCTTTCTTATAGGCTTCCAGCAAGTCCTTGCCGGTCGCCACGCCGCAAGGATTGGCATGTTTGATGATGACGCAGGCAGGTTCGTTGAAATTCTTGACGCATTCCCATGCGGCATCGGCATCGCTGATATTGTTGTAGGACAGCTCCTTGCCTTGCAGCTGACGATAGCTGGCCAGAGTGCCAGGCGCGATGTTTCTTTCGCGATAGAAAGCGGCGGACTGGTGCGGGTTTTCACCGTAACGCATATCCTGCACTTTTTCGAATTGCAGGTTCAGGATTTCAGGATAGGTCTGGCGGTTCTGGTGTTTCTTGTCTGCCTTCAGACTGGACATGTAGTTTGCGATCGCACCGTCGTACTGTGCGGTATGGGCGAACGTTTTCTTGGACAGTTCGAAACGGGTGTCCATGGAGAGCGTGCCGTCGTTCTTTTTCATTTCGGCGATGATGTCGCCATAGTCGGATGGATCGCAGACGACGGCGACATCGCGGTAGTTCTTCGCCGCGGAACGCAACATGGCAGGACCGCCGATATCGATGTTTTCGATGGCGTCTTCCAGCGAGCAGTTTTCACGGGCGATGGTTTGCTGGAACGGATACAGGTTGACGACGACCATGTCGATGGTATGGATTCCCTGTTGTTCGATTGCTGAGATATGCGATGGCAGGTCGCGTCTTGCGAGAATGCCGCCATGAATCCTGGGATGCAAGGTCTTGACGCGGCCGTCAAGCATTTCGGGAAATCCTGTATAGTCGGCGACTTCGGTTACGGGTACGCCGTTTTTTTCAAGCAGTTCTGCTGTCCCGCCGGTAGAAAGGATCACCATGTTCATGGAAACCAGTTCCCTGGCGAAATCGATGATACCTGTTTTATCGGATACGGAGATCAGGGCAAATCGAGTCATGATAGAAGAAATTGCAGTCAATAAAAGGTAAAAAGAGAGCGCTGGTTACAAAAGGCCATGTTCCAGCAGTTTTTTCCGCAGGGTATTGCGGTTGATTCCCAGCATTTCGGCTGCATGGGACTGGTTGTTCTTGGCATGGGCCATGACGGCCATCAGGACAGGTTTTTCAACCGTACGCATAATCATGTTATAGACATCGGTTGGTTTCTGGCCGTCGAGATCATCGAAGTATTCCTGCAGGCTTTGCAGGATAACATCCTGAATATGCTCTTTGCTCATCTTGTATTTCCAATGGCAGCCGTGTCCGGCTCGCCGGTCAATCTGAATTACAAATTATTATTGTACCCGTTCACCGTGTTCAAGTAGAGATGTAAAGAAGCAATCAATCTCATTTATTTGCTGTTCACAGGTAACGGCGATGTTGGTTTTTTGCCGCAGTCGCTCGCCATCCGGCAGATTTCGTGCATACCAACCGATATGTTTGCGTGCGTTGCGAACGCCGACGGCCTCGCCGTAAAAAGCGTAATGTTCCGTCAGATGTTCACGCAAAACATGCCAGATTTCCTGCCATGAAGGGGGGGAAGGCAAGGTGCCGTGTTCGAGAAAATACCCGATATCGCGAAAAATCCATGGATTTCCCTGTGCCGCACGACCGATCATGACCGCATCGGCTTTCGTGTATTCCAGTACGGCTTTTGCCTTGTGCGGCGAATCGATGTCGCCATTGGCGACGACGGGAACGGATACCCGTGATTTCACTTCGGCGATCGTATCGTATTCCGCATTTCCTCGGTAACCGTCGGCACGGGTGCGTCCATGCAGTGTCAGCATGGCGATACCGGCCGATTCCGCAATTGACGCGATGGCGGGCGCGTTGATATGGTCGCGATCCCATCCGGTACGGAATTTGAGTGTGACAGGGACATCGACGGCCTGTATGACAGCGTCGAGAATCCGGCCGACCAGTCGCTCGTCCTGCAAAAGGGCAGAACCGCACCAGTTGTTGCAGACTTTTTTCGCAGGACATCCCATGTTGATATCGATGATTTGCGCACCCTGATCGACGTTGTATCGGGCGGCGTCTGCCATCACGGCAGGGTCGGAACCGACGATCTGGACAGCACGCGGTTCCTGTTCGCCGTCATGCACGATGCGTTTGCGGCTTTTGGGCGTATCGCGCAACATCGGGTTGGCGGCCGCCATTTCGGATACGGCATAGCCGGCGCCCAGCCGTTTGCACAGCTGTCGGAACGGACGATCGGTGATACCCGCCATCGGCGCGAGAACGAGGTTGTTGGAAAGGGCGTATGGGCCGATTTGCATGATAGAGACAAAACGAAAAGATGTTACCCGGTGAAACGCCGGAAAGACCGGCGAATGCATGTATCAGTAATGCTTGTAATAGTCGACCGGTGGCTTTTTGGCTTCTTCAAGATGGGAAGCCTCTCCCCATTGGAGCAATTGCAAGGTGCCTTCATGCCAGCGGAAACGGTTGATGCTGGTATTCAAGACCGGCATTTTGCACCGTGTACCGAGCGGAATGCCGCATGCAGTGCGGTATGCCGTTTCGATGACGCCGAAATGTGTGACGATCGCGATACGCTTGCCGGCATAACGGGTCGCCGCGTGTTTGATGGCATTCAGGGCGCGATGATGGAACTGGCGTGGACTTTCGGTTTTACGTTCGCCGTCCGGAAAGAAATGGTCGGGATCGGCTGCATACCATGCGGCGTAGGATTGCGGATAGGCATCCCGGATTTCTTCGTCTCGCATGCCCTCGCACGCTCCGTAGCAGCGTTCGCGGAACATTTTGTCGGCCAGCACCGGCAAACGGTGCGTGCGTGCGATTTCATGCGCTGTCTGGTACGCGCGCTGCAAGTCACTGGAAAAAATCGCATCCAGTGGTTCGTCACGCAGGATTTCGGCTAGTGTGACGGCCTGTGACCGGCCTTTTTCGTTGAGCGGGATATCGCTGTGTCCCTGCAAACGTTTGAGCTGGTTCCAGGCCGTTTGGCCGTGCCTGATGATGAGAATGTCGGTAGGCTGGCTCACTTGATATCTCAAAGTGCGGAAGCGACTGCCGGATTCAGGGAATAAACGCCGGTGATGCTGGCCTTGCCGAGAATATGGCCCTGCATGGCGGCCATGACATCCTGACCAGTGAAGCGTCCGGAGACGGCGAGTTTGTCGGTATCCAGTGCGTACAGCGTGAAGACATAATGGTGCGGGATGGCATCGTTCCAGGGCGGGCAAGGACCGTCGTAACCGTAATAGTCCCCTTCCATATCCTTGTCGCCTGCAAACCAGGCCGTATAGTCATTGATGCCCTGTCTTGCGCCATGAAGGGCATCCGGGCCGCTTTTTCCTCTTGCGGTGATACCGCTGGAGAATTCTCCTTCGGCAATCGAGGTCAGGTTTGCCGGAAGATCGACCAGTACCCAGTGATAGAAATCCACACGTGGCAGATCCGCCGGGACGGTTTTGCCTTCCTGATTGACGTCGTCGCCACGGGATGGCACATCGTAGTCATGGCAGATCACCACGAGAGAACGGGTGTTTTCAGGCAGATCGCTCCATGCCAGATGCGGGTTGCGGTTGTCCGACATGGCGGCATGCGTGCCAGCATCGATTTTGCAAAAAGCCAACGGTGCCGGGATTTTCGCCCCGTCTTTAAAAGAATCGCTCCAGATTTTCATGACGGCTCCTGAAAAGTAAATGAAAACAATAGCGTTATTTTGCCAGATACCGGCGGTTTTCACAGCCTCTTTACGGATGGGATGCCGGTGTTTTGCGACTGGAAGTATCCAGCCAGAACGTAACCGGACCATCGTTTGTCAGGGCGACTTGCATGTCGGCTCCGAATTGCCCGGTCTCGATGACTTCGAGCTTGCCGCGTGCCTGTTCCACAAAATAATCGAACAGTTTCTTGCCGATGTCCGGCGGTGCAGCCGGTGAAAAGGACGGTCGTGTGCCGGAACGGGTGTCTGCAGCCAGCGTGAATTGCGGTACGATGAGCATGCCGCCGCCGGTTGCCTTGACGGAAAGGTTCATTTTGCCGTTTTCATCGGAAAAAACACGGTAATTCAACAGTTTTTCTAGCAGCTGGTCGGCCTCTTTCTCGGTATCGCCGCGTTCGGCGCATAACAGAACGAGCAGTCCTTTACCGATTTGGCCGATGATTTCCCCATCGACGGTTACGCTGGCGTGAGTGACGCGTTGCAAGAGAGCGATCATCCGGATTTCCTTGTGATGTGATTGGCGCAAACAGCGAGTGAAGCGGTGAAAAGATATATTTTAAAAGATATTGCCGGAATGAAGGGATACGGCAAGATCCGACAGGCAATGAAGTCGTAACGGGAAACATTCATGCGGGGTACGGCATAATTGCCGACACCGTACCGTCATGTGGAAAATCCGTTCAGGCCGGATAAAGCGCGCCCAGAATCCGCCCTGAAACAGCGCCGGTCACCGATGGCACATTGCCGGAAAGTCGCTGTGAGAAACGGAATGCCAGCCATGCGAAAGCCAGCGATTCGACGTGCATGGGGTCGATACCCAGCGTTTCGCTGGTGGCCAGCGATATCGGATGGTCGCCGTCTTGCAATTTGTTTTCGAGCAGTTCCATCAGAAAACGGTTTTTTGCGCCGCCGCCGCAAACATAAACCTGCCGGGTTTTTGGGGCGTAATCATGAATGGCGCGCGCAATCGAGGTCGCTGTCAACAGGGTCAGCGTGGCTTGCACATCTTGTGGCGCCAGTCTGTTCACCATGGACGACTGGAACAGTTTGTCGCGCAGCCATGCCGGATTGAACAGGTCGCGTCCGGTGCTTTTCGGTGGCAGCTGGCGGAAAAAGGGTTCCGCGAGCATCATATCGAGCAGCGTTTCCGAATAGCGGCCGCTTCTGCCCCATGAACCGTCGATGTCGTAGGGCTGGTTTTGGCAGGATTGTATCCATGCATCGAGCAGCATGTTCCCCGGGCCGGTATCGAACCCCGATACGAACCCGGCCGGATCGAGGATGCTGATATTGGCGATGCCGCCGATGTTGACGACGGTTCGGCAAACGGCGTCGTCCCCGAATACGGCCTGATGAAAAGCAGGTACCAGTGGCGCACCCTGACCGCCTGCCGCAATATCGCGGCTGCGGAAGTCTGCGACGACATCGATTCCCGTCAATTCCGCCAGCAGGGCGGGATTGTTGGTCTGTCGTGTGAATCCGAGATCGGGCCGATGACGGATGGTTTGTCCGTGAACGCCGATAGCGCGGATATCCTGACGTGACAGACCGCTTTTTTCGAGCAGTTTCCGCGCATTTTCGGCATACAGGGTCGCCAGCCTGTTGGCCGCCAGCGCCTCGCGCTCGATTTCGTTTTCACCGGGAAGCTGGAGTGTCATCAGCTGCTGGCGGAGCGAGAGGTCGAACGGGATATGGGCGGATGCCAGCATGTCCAGTTTCCCGCCGCGATAGTCATCGGGAAACGAAACCAGTACCCCATCGACACCATCAAGACTGGTGCCTGACATCATGCCGATGAACAATGCCATATGCTTTCTGACGTGCGGTTACTGGCGATGCCTGTTGTAGGCGAGCTGACGGGATGCAGCAGCGGCATCCATCAGCGCGAAGCGATGTTTCATGCCGGCCAGCGTCGTTTTGAAACGGATCATTTCGCGTGCGGACAACGGATGTGCATTCGGCATATCCACGGTCGCCGGATTTTTCTGGACATTGTTGACACGGAATTCATAATGCAAATGCGGTCCTGTGCTCATGCCGGTGGAACCGACATAGCCGATGATGTCGCCCTGACTGACCTTTTTGCCTTTGGTCATGCCCGCGGCGATACGGCTCATGTGTCCGTAGGCCGTCGAGTAGGGCCCCCAGTGCTTGAGGACGATGAAGTTGCCATAACCGTTTTGCCAGCCCGAGAAATTGATGACGCCATCGGCTGCCGCACGGATGGGGGTGCCGGTCGGTGCCGCGAAGTCGATCCCCTTGTGCTGGCGAACCTTGCCGGTGACGGGATGGACACGCATCGAGAAACCGGAAGACATCCGGGAGAACTCCAGCGGATATTTCAGGAAAGCCTTTTTCTGTGATTTGCCGTTGAAGTCGTAATAGCCGCCTTTTTTGGGGCTGCGCTCGAACCAGATGGACTGGTAAGGCGTGCCATCGTTGGTCAGCTCGGCGGCAAGGATATTGCCTGTTTTCAGGAATTTGCCGTTTTGCCAGAACATTTCGTACACGATATTGAAACGGTCTCCACGCTTGAGATCGGAGTTGAAGTTGATGTCTGTCGAAAACAGTTCGATGAACTGGCGGGTGATGGCATCCGGTACGCCGGCGGCATCCGTCGCTGCGAAAAGGGACGACTGGATGGTGCCGGAACGCATTTCGACAGTGCGCTCCATGCGTTCCGTTTCACGGAAGGCGGAAAAGCCCGAGTCGGTACGTGTCAGGACAAGGTTTGTGGAGTGTGAATGACCGCCTCCCTCGGGCAGGGTGGCGGAAAGCATGTAAAGCTGTCCGCGGTTGTCGGTTTGCGAATGGATGACCTGACCCGCCTTGAGGTGCAGGAACGCGTTTGCCTGTTCGTCGGTGCGGATGAAATCGGCGGCTGCCTTGTCGGCGATGCCAAGACGGGAAAAGAGCGTATTGAGCGAGTCCCCTGCGCGAATCCGTTCTTCTCGGGTATAGAACTGTTTTTCCTTGCTGATGCGGTCAAGCTGTTTGTCAAGCGACGGAAGCGAAATTTCTTCCTCTATCATGCGGAATGCGATGTCACGGGTGTCGGGAGGTGTACCGGGCGCGACAGCGGCGGCGCCGAATGCGATAAAGGCGAAACAGAGTGAAACAAGTGAGACAACGCGTGTTTTTTGTGATGTACCCAGCAAGGCACGTTTCGCCCGGTCGATAAATCGCATTAAATTCCTCTTGTCGCTGCAATCAGTTAGAATGGACTTTTTTGCGCAGGATGCTTTTCTTGTTATTGGCCTG
>CASETG010000051.1 GCA_949290765.1 Oxalobacter formigenes
CGTAATGTCGCTAATAGGGAGAGTGATAGTCAGACGTCTTTCGAGCTTTTCCAGGTTTTCAACAGCGTTTGCCATGTATCTATTCCAAAAAATAGGGGATTCCTGCACCGGCCAGCGATCTCGGAACCGTTTTGTATTTGCAAAAAATAAACATGCCCCCGTCCGCATCACCGGGCATGGACAGCACGGGAAACGCGGACAAAAGGCAATTATCCATAAAAACAGTTCGACATTCTATCCGAAATTGGCAGCTTGCAGCAAAATTCTGTTGACAATGAGCGCATTTGAACAGCGCTCGCAACGTCGTGCGCGGATTCCGGAACATCCTGATATTGCGATCTTTTCTCATTACCCATTTGTGGGATAGCGTTATTTAATTTAAAATAATGTGTTTTACAGGACCGCGTCATTCCAAATTGCCTTATCAAACCGGTCAACTATTGAATAACCAAGAGGACAGTTTATGACCCACGTTGTCACCGACGCCTGCGTACTCTGCAAATATACGGACTGTGTGGACGTATGTCCGGTCGATTGTTTCCACGAAGGTCCCAACACGTTGGTAATCAATCCCGACGAGTGTATCGATTGCGCAGTCTGTGTCCCGGAATGTCCTACCGAAGCCATTTTCGCCGAGGAAGACGTGCCGGCCGACCAGCAGCAGTTCATCGCCCTGAATGCGGAACTCTCGAAAAAATGGCCGACGATCACGCGTTCGAAAGATGCCATGCCCGAAGCGGATACGTGGAAAGACGTCAAGAACAAGATCATTCATCTGATTAAATAAATTTCTCTCAACACCTATACGGTCGTTGCCGGACAGCCATATCCTTTTGCATTCGCCTGATGACGGCGATATCTGTCATGCAACCCGGTTTCTCACAGGAATCCCACCCACAATGGAAGCTAAAGTTGACAACATGCCCATCGAAGCCGATGCCGTCATCGTCGGTGCCGGCCCTGTCGGGCTGTTTCAGGTATTTGAGCTCGGACTGCTCGAAATCAAGGCACACGTCATTGACTCATTGCCGGTCGTCGGCGGTCAGTGTGTCGAACTGTATCCCGACAAACCGATTTACGACATTCCCGCAGTACCCAGCTGCACCGGTCTGGAACTGACCGAAAACCTGATGAAACAGATCGAGCCGTTTTCGCCGACTTTCCATCTGGGACAGGAAGTCGTGAAAGTCGAACGTCGTGAAGACGGCCGTTTCGACCTCGAAACATCGATCGGCACCCGTTTCATCACCAAGACCGTATTCATCGCCGCCGGTGTCGGCGCTTTCCAGCCGCGCACCCTGAAACTGGACGGCATCGAGCAATTCGAGGGCTCGCAACTTTTCTATCGCGTAAAAGATCCCGAATTTTTCAGAGGCAAAAATCTGGTGGTTTGCGGCGGTGGCGACTCCGCGCTGGACTGGTCACTGAAACTGGTGGATATCGCCGAATCAGTCGTTCTGCTGCACCGCCGCGAGGAATACCGCGCCGCACCGGCCTCGGTTTCCAAGATGAAAGCCCTGTGCGAAGACTTCTGCATGCAAGCCATCACGGGACAAATCACAGGCTTCGAGGCGAAAGACGGTCAGCTGACGGAAATCAAGGTCACCGGTCTGGACGGCGTCACCCGACGCGTCCCGCTGGACTGCCTGCTGGTATTTTATGGATTGTCCCCCAAACTGGGCCCGATCGCCGACTGGGGGCTGGAAATCGACCGTCGCCAGATCGTCGTCGATACCGAAAAATTCATGACCAACATTCCGGGTATTTTCGCGGTCGGCGACATCAACATCTATCCTGGCAAGAAAAAACTGATTCTTTCCGGCTTCCATGAAGCGGCGCTGGCTGCCTTTGCCGCCGCACCATTTGTATTCCCGGAAAAGAAAATCCACTTGCAATATACGACGACTTCTCCGAAGCTGCACAAGGTACTCGGAGTCGAAACGCCGGTTTTCGACTGAACGAAACATCACCGCTCATGCCGTTAACCGGTGGTTAACGGCTTTTTTTCTGCCTTGATCGCACCATTTTCGAAGCAACGGAAATTCCAGCATGACAGCCATCGGAAAAAACAGGGTATCTACAGAAGACATTCTGTCATTGTTGCCGCAAACACAATGCGGACAATGCGGTTACGATCATTGCAGAGCCTATGCCGAAGCGATTGCCGCCGGCACCGCCGCGATCAACCGTTGCCCGACTGGCGGACAAACCGGCATTCGCAGGCTTGCCGACCTCACAGGAATTCCTGAACTGCCGCTGGATACATCCTGCGGAACGGAAAAACCGCGTGCGACCGCCATCATCGATGAATCGAAATGCACAGGTTGCGCCATCTGCATCCGAACCTGTCCGTTCGACGCCATCGTCGGCGCGGCAAACATGGCTCACACCGTGCTGTCCGCATACTGCACCGGCTGCGAACGCTGCCTTGCTCGCTGTCCGGTCGATTGCATCGTCATGAAACCGGTGAGCGGTACGAAAACCGGTTGGGATGCCTGGTCCACCGAACAGGCACAAACCGCAAAAATGCGATACGAACAACGACTTGAACGATTGCAAAGGGAAACTCGACAGGAAACCGCACAATCGTCAGAAGCGAAGCAGACACAAAAGAAATCGGATATCCTCAAAAAAATCCTGGCGCGCGCGCGCGCAAACAAAACACCATCCGGCACATCTTCCTGACGGGGTGGCGAAAACGCCCTGTCGAAAACTTCTGCGGCACGATACCCGGAAAAGTGGCATCATACCGTTTCCCACTTTTCACGTTATGCCATGAGTCCTGAAAAAGTCACCGAGCTGTTCGAGCGTTTCAAGAAAATCAATCCGAATCCCCGCTCGGAGCTGCAATTCGGGTCACCCTATGAATTGCTGGTCGCCGTCATGCTCTCCGCACAGGCCACCGATATTTCCGTGAACAAGGCGACGGAAAAACTGTACCCCGTCGCCAACACCCCGGAAGCCATCGTCCGGCTCGGCGCCGATGGCCTGATGCCTTATGTGAAAACCATCAATCTGTATCCGACGAAATCGCGCAATATCGTGAAAATGTCGGAAATACTGCTGGAAAAACATCATGGAGAAGTGCCGGCCGACCGTGCCTCGCTCGAAGCCCTTCCCGGTGTCGGTCGAAAAACAGCCAACGTCGTACTGAACGCCGCTTTCGGCCAAAATACGATGGCTGTCGACACCCATATCTTCCGGGTCGCGAACCGCACGAATCTGGCGCCAGGAAAAACCGTACTGGAAGTCGAAAAACGGCTGATCGCCGTCATTCCGGAACGATTCATGCGCGATGCGCACCACTGGCTGCTGCTTCATGGCCGCTATGTCTGCAAGGCCAGAACTTTCCGGTGTGAAGATTGCCCGATTCGCGATTTGTGCGAATACCCGGACAAAACACCGGCAGCGGGTTCGCTGCCGGCTTGATGAATCATCTGTCGCGGCGTCTCGGCTGCCCCTGCTGGCCGCGCCCGCGATTACGCTGTACAAACCCGCCTTTCATCGCCTGCGATTCCATACCGACATAACCGAAAGTCGTCTGCAAGGGATCCGGCTGGCGGTTGCGTCCGCCTCCCTTCTGGCTTCCGCTCTTTTTCTGCGGCTGTACAGGCACCTGCCATTCGTGCATGGACAATACTTCAGGTTTCTGGACAGCCGGATATCTGGTACTGTTCTTGCGTGACTTGCCGGCATCGGATGATTTCTTGTCGGTTTTGCTTTCCATCCCCAGCATGCGCAACATCGCACGGACGGCATTTTCATCCAGCTCTTCCCAGCGCCCGCGCTTGAGCGACTGTGGCAGGGTAATCAAGCCATAGCGTGTGCGTATCAGACGCGACACTGTCAAGCCGACGGCCTCGAACATGCGCCGTACTTCACGATTGCGCCCTTCGCCGATCGTGACACGATACCACTTGTTGACTCCTTCGCCGCCGCCGTCCGCGATTCTGGAAAACTGACCGATACCGTCTCCAAGCTCGACACCGGCAAGCAGTTTCTGGCGCATCCCCTCTTCCAGTTCGCCGAGCGTCCGCACGGCATATTCACGTTCGATGTTGTACCGTGGATGCATCAGCCGGTTGGCAAGATCGCCAGAATTGGTAAAGAGCAGCAAACCTTCCGTATTGAAGTCCAGCCGACCTACAGCCAGCCATTTGCTGTTTTTGAGCAACGGCAATCCGTCGAATACCGACGGCCGTTTTTCCGGATCGTCACGACTGACGATTTCACCTGCCGGTTTGTGATAAATCAGCACTTTCGGCAAACTTTTGGCAACCTTGCGCTGAATCAGTTTCCCGTTGATTCTGACCTGGTCGGTCGGCAAAATACGCTGTCCGATATGTGCCGGTTCGCCATTGACGGAAACACGACCGGCGATAATCAGTTCTTCCATATCGCGCCGCGACCCCAGTCCGGCATCGGCCAGCACCTTGTGCAACTTCGGTGCATCATCCTCCGCAGTCAATTCGCGTTTGAGCTTTTTAGGTTTGTTCGATGCGCCGTTCTTGCCGGTGTTTGACTCATCGCTCTCACCATTGACCTTGTCGAATTCGCCGGAAATGACGAAACGGAACACATCATCATTTCCGCCGGTTCCTTCTGCCGAGCGCTTGCCCGTCCTGGCGGCATTGCCGGAACGCGCACGCCTGGGCGCGCTCTTTTTCCCGCCGGCAGCAGCCGGTGCTGGCGCACTCTTGCCGCCATCGCTGCTGGACGCCCCTTCGGGATTGCCTCCCGCCTGTTCTTTGCTCGCCTCATCGCCCGCACGCGCCATGTTTTCGGATACTGCACGCTTCTCGGCAACATTGCGCACCGTTCTTTTCTTTCGGGGCTTCTTCTTTTCAGGCAAATTTTCCGTCACTGTTTCCATACCGTCGGCCTGTGATAACGCCAAATCCATTTCTTCATTCATTTCAATCGTGCTCATGCAATCATTACACCCCTTCGTCAAGAAACCGCCTGCCCGCAAAACCGGCACATGCGTCATGACGGGTCAATATCCATTTCCTGCAACGCCTGCAAAGGCGGCAGTTGTTCCAGAGACTTCAATCCGAGATCGTCGAGAAACTGCGCCGTCGTCGCCAGAAGCGCCGGCCTGCCGGGCACTTCCCGATAGCCTATCGTTTCAATCCATCCACGTTCTTCCAGCAACCGGATGGACTGCGCATTCACGGCTACTCCTCTGATACGCTCGATGTCTCCACGAGTGACCGGCTGGCTGTAAGCGATAATCGCCAGTATTTCCATGGTCGCCCTGCTGTAACGCGGCGGTCTTTCCTGACGTAACCGTTCAAGATAAGGTTTCATTTCGGCACGGCTCTGGAAACGCCACCCGTTGGCGACCTGTACCAGCTCCAGCCCTTTCCCTGTCCAGTCCTGTTTCAGTTCCTCGAGCAGCAATCGGCAACGGTCCGCGACGACCTGCCTGTTCATGCTGTTTCCATCCATGAACATATTGACGATATCCTGCAATGACAACGGTTCCTGCGCGCACAACAGTGCCGCCTCGAGGATGTTTTTTTCCTCTTTTGTATTCATACGAACCAGGAAAAACCGATAACGTTACCGGCCGGACATATTGCCATGA
This sequence comes from Oxalobacter formigenes, assembly GCA_949290765.1. Classification (GTDB taxonomy): domain Bacteria; phylum Pseudomonadota; class Gammaproteobacteria; order Burkholderiales; family Burkholderiaceae_D; genus Oxalobacter; species Oxalobacter formigenes_E. The sequence continues at coordinate 5,591 of CASETG010000051.1, forward strand.
TATGAACCGGTGAAAGCGATGCTTTCGTCAGAAAACAAGGGGGAAAACCGTCCTGCCGCACTGCGGCAGATGCACGACACGACCGTGCCACCCCGGCAAACCGGAAACGTAACCCTGTTCCCGCGATTTCTTCAGGCATGGCGCGGCTGATTTCTCCTGCCCGAAAACATTTCCGAGAATGTAAAACATTAGGCCGGATATTGTCCAGCCCCGTACAGAAAAAGAAACGTCCAAAACCAGGCCGGTGTTGTTACTTTTTCCCTTTTGTCGTTTTTTGTCAAGCCATATCCACAGCCCCGAAAACATCTTTTTACGCTCATGCGCTGCACAACAAGCCCCATCACCTTATCATGCTCCGGCATTCGGCCTGTTTTACGACGCGCTGCAAAAGAATGCCGTATATAATGCCGGAACAAAACGCCGGCCACGAAATATCCGATAATGGTGGCTTGGCCAAAAACCGTCGCCATACCCGCCGTCATACCGTGGGGGTTTCACGGACCAGATACATTCTCCAGCATTTCCATCATGAACGAACCGACAGCCAGCCAGTATTTGCCACGCCTTCAGAAACTGGCGTTTTTCATCCTCTTGCTGCTTTGCCTGACACCTTACGTTTCCATTCCCGCCGCATTGTTCATGGGACTGGCCTTCGCCATCCTGTTCCGCAACCCATACCCCGACATCAGCAAGAAGACATCCCGCTATCTCTTGCAAATATCGGTCGTCGGACTGGGGTTCGGCATGAATCTTTTCGAAGCGTTGAAAGCTGGAAAGGATGGCATTCTTTTCACCATCGTATCCGTTTTCGGCGTCCTGCTTTTAGGCGTGGTACTGGGCAAACTGTTCAAACTCGAAAAAACCATCGCCTACCTGATTTCCGCCGGAACAGCCATCTGCGGCGGCAGCGCGATTGCCGCAGTCGCACCGATCGTCAAGGCGAAAGAAACGGAAATCTCGGTCTCTATCGGCACGGTTTTCATTCTCAACGCCATCGCCCTGTTCATCTTTCCCGTACTGGGCCATGCCTTCCATATGCAGCAAGACCAGTTCGGTACATGGGCTGCCATCGCCATTCATGACGTGTCATCTGTCGTCGGCGCAGGCGCTGCCTATGGCGAAGAAGCCCTGAAAATCGCCACGACCGTCAAACTCACCCGTGCATTGTGGATTATCCCCGTCGCCATCGTGACTTCTTTTTTCTTCCGCCAACAGTCCGGAAAAATCTACAAACCCTGGTTCATTCTCTTCTTCGCGCTTGCCATGGTCATCAACACGTTCTTGCCGTTGCCGGAAATCTTCACCGGCAATATCCTCTGGCTGGCGAAAAGAGGATTCGCCGTCACCCTGTTTCTTATCGGTACCGACCTTTCTCTCAAGGTCATCCGTACCGTAGGCATCCGCTCGATCCTGTTCGGCGTAATATTATGGGTATTCATCAGTCTGATGAGCTTTATCGTCATCACCCTGCTGTAACCTGCATCCCCGTTTGCGAGACACGAACATGAAACTGGCCACATGGAACGTCAATTCCCTGAAAGTCAGGCTGCCACAGGTTCTCCGGTGGCTGCACGACAATCCCGTCGACATCCTCTGCCTTCAGGAAACCAAACTCACTGACGACCGTTTTCCCGTCACGGAAATAGAAGCCGCCGGTTATCATGCCGCCTTTGCAGGGCAGAAAACCTATAACGGCGTCGCCATTCTCTCGCGCAAACCGTTATCCGATGTCGTCAAGAACAATCCGCTTTTTCCCGACGAACAACAACGCCTCATCGCCGCCACCTGCGACAACGTCCGTATCGTCTGCGCCTATGTTCCGAACGGACAAGCCGTCGATTCCGACAAATACCGCTACAAGCTCGACTGGCTGACAGCATGGCGTCATTGGCTGTCGCGTGAAAAAGCCGATCATCCGTACATGGCACTCATGGGTGACTACAATATCGCACCGGACGACAAGGATGTTCACGACCCGCAGATATGGAAAGACGGCATACTCGTCTCCGTACCGGAACGTGAGGCTTTTCGCGCGCTGCTGGATATCGACTTCGTCGATGCATTCCGTCTTTTCGAACAACCCGAACGTACATTCAGCTGGTGGGACTACCGGCAAATGGCCTTCGTGCGCAATCGCGGTTTGCGCATCGACCATATCCTGCTTTCCGGCCCGCTCGCATCCAAATGCCGAAGCTGCACCATCGACAAGACGCCCCGCGCATGGGAAAAACCGTCCGACCACACACCGGTAATAGCCGAACTGGATATCTGACGCGATGAAAACAGTCCATTGCACCGGAGGCCCGTCCCGCCGGATACGCTTTCTTGCCACATCAGGATTCTGACAGACATTTCATGAGTACCGTACTGCTCAAGGCGCTATCTTTCATCCTGATCATCCTGACGGGATACATCCTCAAAAAACTGGTTTTCAGGGATCCTGCCCCTCAAAAACTGCTGGCATTCGTCCTGCTCAACGTCACTTTGCCCGCCACCGTCATTCATGCATTCGGCCGGTTCAGCCGCGACACTTCCCTGTTTTTCATCATACTGCTCGGTTTCCTGTGCAGTTTCATTCCCATGATGATCGTCTATCTGGCGAGCTGGCGGCAGCGCAAGGAAAAACGCGCATTCGCCATGATCAACGTCACCGGCTTCAACATCGGCGCGTTTTCGTTGCCTTTCATACAAAGTTTCTTCGGACCGGGCGGCATCATCATTGCCTGCCTGTTCGACATCGGCAACGCCATCATGGTCACAGGCGGATCCTTCGCTTTCACATCGACCTTTCTGCAAACCAATCCGGAAGAAAAACAGACGGCAAAAACCCTTCTGAAAAAATTCATCGGCTCCGTCCCCTTCGATACCTACATGCTGATGCTGTTGCTGGTATTGTTCGGCATCCCCGTTCCCGACACTGTCCTGACACTCGTCGAACCGGTCGCGAACGCCAATGCTTTCGTTGCCATGCTGCTCATCGGCATGATGTTCGAGTTCAGGACACGTGCCGACAAATACCGGACCATGTTCTCGGTCATCGGCATGCGTCTGTTTTTCGGCGCGACCTGTTCCGCATTGCTGTACTTTTGCCTGCCGTTTTCACAGGAAATCCGCCAGGTACTGGCTGTCGTCGCTTTCGCGCCGGTCTCATCCATCGCGCCGATCTATACCGTCCGTTGCCAAAGCGACGGCGCACTCTCCAGCCTGACTTTGTCCATCTCGATTCTGTTCAGCCTTGCCATCATGACAGGACTGGTACTTTTCATGAAAACCTGAAAAGTCCGTTTCCATGGCCTTTCCGATACAAATTCACACCCGCCGGACACGTGAAAAAGGCAAAATGGCTCGCATCCATGCACCCACGGGGTATAATTTCATATTTGTATCAACGCCATAAAGCATAAAACCATCATGGAAGCAGAACGTATCAATTCTATCTCCCACCGTATCGCCGATCTGACCGACCGCGAAACAGCCTTACGGAGGTATCTTTGACTTCGCGGCCAAGTCAGACAAACTTGAGCAGGTAAACGCCGAACTGGAAGACCCAAACGTCTGGAACGACCCCAAAAAAGCCCAGGAACTCGGCCGTGAAAAAAAATCGCTGGAAAATGTCGTCCTGTCGCTGACGCACATCAAATCCGGATTGCACGATGCCGCCGAACTCTTCGAGATGGCAAAGGAAGAGCAGGATGACGACACCCTCAAGGCCGTAGAAGCCGATGTGACGGAACTGCAGGGGCAAATCGAAAAACTGGAATTCCGCCGCATGTTCTCCAATCCGATGGACCCGTGCAACTGTTTCATCGATATTCAGGCCGGCGCAGGCGGTACCGAAGCACAGGACTGGGCATCCATGATCCTGCGCCAGTATCTGCGCTATTGCGAACGCAAGGGATTTTCGGCCACCATTCTGGAACAGTCCGACGGCGAAGTCGCCGGCATCAAGACAGCCACCATCAAGGTCGAGGGAGACTACGCCTACGGTTATCTGCGCACGGAAACCGGTGTCCACCGGCTGGTTCGCAAGTCGCCTTTCGATTCCGCCAATGGACGGCATACTTCCTTTTGCAGCCTGTTCGTCTATCCGGAAGTGGACGACTCCATCCAGATCGACATCAATCCGGCCGATGTCCGTGTCGATACCTACCGTGCATCCGGCGCAGGCGGCCAGCACATCAACAAGACTGACTCCGCCGTCCGTCTGACCCATATACCGACCGGTATCGTCGTCCAGTGCCAGAACGACCGAAGCCAGCACCGCAACCGTGCAGACGCCTGGGAAATGCTCAAGTCGCGCCTGTACGAGCTGGAATTGCGAAAACGCATGGCAGAACAGCAGAAACTGGAAGATTCCAAGACCGATGTCGGCTGGGGACACCAGATTCGCTCCTATGTACTCGACTCTTCGCGCATCAAGGACTTGCGTACCAATTACGAAACAGGTAACACAAAGGCCGTCCTGGATGGCGATCTCGACGATTTCATCACCGAATCGCTCAAGCAGGGCATATAAGTTACCAGACTATTTTCATCCATTCCGAATCCATCTTGCATCATGACTTCGCCAACAAAGAAAAACGAACCGGCAACAGCTGCCGATGAAAATTCCATCATGGCAGAGCGCCGTGCCAAACTGGCTGCTCTGCGCCAGGAAGGAGTCGCCTATCCCAATGATTTCCGTCCACGCCACAAGGCCGCGGATTTGCATGCGCAATACGACAGCCAGGACAACGACACGCTGGAACCGGCTGCCATCAATGTTTGCGTGGCAGGACGCATGATGCTCAAACGCGTCATGGGCAAAGCTTCTTTCGCCACCCTGATGGATGCATCCGGTCCACGTGCCGACGGACGTATCCAGCTTTTCATCTCGAACGATTCCATCGGCAAGGAAGCGCATGACGCTTTCAAACGTTACGACATCGGCGACATTCTGGGTGCCGAAGGCACGCTCTTCAAGACCAAAACAGGAGAACTGACGGTTCGCGTGACTTCGCTGCGCCTGATCACGAAATCGATTCGTCCCCTGCCGGACAAGTTCCACGGACTGGCCGATCAGGAAATCAAGTACCGCCAGCGGTATGTCGATCTGATCATGAACGATGAAACGCGCCGTACTTTCAAGGCGAGAACCGCCGCGATTGCATCCATCCGCCGTTTCATGGGCGAAAACGGGTTCATGGAAGTGGAAACCCCGATGCTGCATCCGATTCCGGGTGGTGCTGCCGCCAAACCGTTCATCACCTATCACAACGCGCTGGACATGCAAATGTTCATGCGTATCGCGCCGGAACTGTACCTCAAACGCCTTTTGGTCGGCGGATTCGACCGTGTTTTCGAGCTGAACCGCAACTTCAGAAACGAAGGCGTATCGCCACGGCACAATCCGGAATTCACGATGATGGAATTCTATGCCGCCTATGCCGACTACAAATGGCTGATGGATTTCACCGAAACCGTAATCCGTCAGGCCGTAATCGACACCTATGGCACACCGGTCATCACCTATCAGGGACGTGAACTGGATTTCTCCAAACCGTTCCATCGCCTGACGATTCTCGAAGCCATCGCCAAATACGCGCCGCAATATACGGCCGAACAGCTCAACGACACAGACTTCATGCGCGCCGAGCTGAAAAAATTCGGCGTCGAATTGCTGCCGACCGCCGGTATCGGCGCCATGCAACTGGCCCTGTTCGAGGAAACGGCGGAAGCCAAGCTGTGGGAACCGACCTATATCATCGACTACCCTGTCGAAGTCTCGCCGCTGGCACGCGCATCGGATACCCGTCCTGACATTACCGAACGGTTCGAACTGTTCATGGTCGGACGCGAAATCGCCAACGGTTTTTCCGAACTGAACGATCCGGAAGACCAGTCCGCACGTTTCATGAAACAGGTCGAAGCCAAGGATGCAGGCGACGAGGAAGCCATGTACTATGATTCGGACTATATCCGTGCGCTGGAATACGGGATGCCACCGGCCGGCGGCTGCGGCATCGGTATCGACCGGCTGGTCATGCTGCTGACCGATTCGCCAAATATCCGTGATGTCATTCTCTTCCCGCACATGCGGCGCGAGGACTGAATCTTTTAGTCCGCATATACACTCGGGCCGGCGTCAGCCGGCCTTTTTCATGTCCACATCCCCTGCGCCTGCACAGACACTGGAGACCGGCGATATCCCGTACCGGATGCCCCCTTGCTCTTTGCCGTCAAGCACACACGTAAAAACTTCCGTCATCTTTTTGCGCGATACATCGTACTGTCTGCACTCACCCGCTCCGTTTCCGACCAGCCTGCACGACGCCATACCGAACAGCTACCGCAAATCACAATCCCTTTAATGAAGCTCAAATCCCCGGCCGTACGGGCAGGTACATTGGAACCGTTTGGTCAAACACCGTACCTGTCCGACTCAGCATGACAAATCGCGTTGCACCGTGCGAAAAGGACAGGTCACGGGACATTTCTCACTTTCGGGTCATCGGCCCGACAAAACGGAGGCAACCATGGCTTATCTGAGTACTGACATGACACGCAACGATCCGGTTTTCGGTTCATCGTTCGCCGGGCGACCGGCCAACAGAAAAACCTTTCCCGACAGCGAACAAGACGCCCGCGCCGTCTATCAGGTCGTACACGATGAATTGTATCTGGACGGCAATGCACGTCAGAATCTGGCGACCTTTTGCCAGACATTCGAGGAAGACGAAGTGCACCGCCTGATGGATTTGTCCATCGACAAGAACATGATCGACAAGGATGAGTATCCGCAAGCGGCAGCAATCGAAAATTACTGTGTCCATATGCTGGCCGACCTCTGGAACGCACCGGATGCAGCGGGCACCATCGGCACATCCACGGTCGGCTCGAGCGAAGCCTGCATGCTCGGCGGTCTGGCGGCATTGTGGCGCTGGCGCGAGAAAAGAAAAGCGGCCGGAAAACCGCACGACAAGCCCAACATGGTATGCGGTCCGGTTCAGGTCTGCTGGCTGAAATTCGCGCGCTACTGGGACATCGAAATCCGCGAAATGCCCATGTCGGAAAACCATTACGTCATGTCGCCGGAAGACATGTTGCCCATGATCGACGAAAACACGATCTTCGTCGTTCCCACATTCGGCCAGACCTTCACGGGACTGTATGAACCGGTCAAGCCACTTTCCGACGCACTCGACAAACTGCAGGCGGATACCGGTCTGGATATCGACATCCATGTCGATGCTGCCAGCGGCGGTTTTCTGGCTCCTTTTTGCGCAAAAGACATTCTCTGGGATTTCCGGCTGCCGCGCGTCAAGTCAATCAGCGCGTCCGGCCACAAATTCGGCCTCGCCCCATTGGGTGTCGGCTGGGTTGTCTGGCGTGAAACGAAAGACCTTCCGGAAGGCCTGATTTTCCATGTCAACTATCTGGGTGGCGATCTGCCGACTTTCGCGCTCAATTTTTCCAGACCGGCCGGCCAGATCATCTGCCAGTATTACAACCTGCTCAGACTCGGTCGTGAAGGTTACCGCCGTATCCATGCCGCCTGTTACGATACGGCACAAATGCTCGCCGACGGTCTGCAACAGCTCGGCCCCTTCGAGATGATCCACAGCGGACGTGAACAGGAAGGCATTCCGGCGGTGACCTGGCGTATCCGCAAGGGCGCAGACACCCCATACACCCTTTACGACCTGGCGGACCATCTGAGAACCCGCGGCTGGCAAGTCCCCGCCTATCCCCTGCAACCCGATGCCGACCATATCATCGTCCAGCGCATTCTGGTCAGACAGGGACTGTCCGCCGACATGGCATCCCTGCTCCTTGATGATTTCAGACGCTCCATCGACTTCTTCCGGACCCACCGGCCGCACGGATTCGTCGCTCATGAAGCACGCATGGGCAATCACGGCGGCCGGTAACGCCGGTTTGCACGAAGACAGCGCCAAATGCATCACTTACAAAGGAATCCATTCATGAGTACCCAACAACCCCCAACGAAAAGACAACATGTACTGGACGCCATGAACACGGCACACCAGACATTGCAGTCCATCAGCGAAGGCGCGAACGCCAGTTACATTCCCTATCTGGCTTCGGTACCTTCCAACCTGTTCGGTATCGCACTGGCGTTTACCGACGGCGAAATACTGGAAGTCGGCGATACCCGGTACGATTTCGCCATTGAATCCATCTCCAAGGTATTCACGCTGGCTTGCGTGCTGGAAGAAATGGACAAAGAGACTTTCAAGGCGAAAATCGGCAGCAACGCTTCCAGTGAACCGTTCAATTCCGTCATCGATCTCGAACTGCACGATGAACATCCCTACAATCCTTTCGACAATGCCGGCGCCATCGCTACCGTGGGACTGATCGATGCGGCCTCGCCCGAAGAACGGTGGAACAAAATCATCGGCACCTACAACCGGTTCGCCGGACGTGAACTGTCGGTCAATGACGCGGTTTACCGTTCCGAATCCGATACCAATGCACACAACCGCGGCATTTCATGGTTGCTCAAAAGCAGCGGCAGTCTGCAAGTCGACCCGGACCATGCCTGCGACGTTTACACACGCCAGTGTTCGGTCGCCATCACATGCCACGACCTCGCCGTCATGGGCGGGACGCTGGCAAACGGCGGCATTCATCCCCTCACCGGCAGACGGGTCATCAAGGAAGAAAATGTTCCGCCCATTTTGGCCGAAATGATGATGAACGGCATGTACGAAAACACCGGGAACTGGCTATACAGCGCCGGGCTTCCCGGAAAAAGCGGTGTCGGCGGCGGCATTCTGGCAGTCGTCCCCGGTGTCTGTGCGATGGCATCGTTCGCACCGCCACTTGACGTTCACGGCAACAGCGTCAGAGGCCAGCAAGCGTGCATCTTCCTCAGTGAAATACTGGGCTGGAATCTTTTCAGAAAATAAAAAGGGATATCGGGACTTTCCATAAGGAACGTCCCTTCTTCACCAGAGAGGCTTTCATGGCTACTGCTCAAAACACCCGAAATACAAAAAAACGCACCTACATCACCTGGTTGACCATTGCCTTCATGATGGTGGCTGCCGTGGCCAGTATCCGTTCCCTGCCCGCCATGGCCGTTTACGGTCTGGGCTCTATCATGCTGTTTCTGATTCCGGCAGTCGTTTTTTTCATACCGGTTGCACTGGTCGCCTCCGAACTCGGTACCGGATGGAACGGCGGCATCTACGGCTGGGTCAAACAGGCCTATGGCGAACGGCTCGGTTTTTTCGTCATCTGGTTTTTGTGGATCGAAGTCGTCGTCTGGTATCCCAGCGTACTGGGATTCGCAGCCAGCACACTGGCTTACATGTTCAATCCCGAGCTGGCGAACAACGGGCTTTTCACCTGTATCATCATCATCGTTTTTTACTGGGCATCGACACTTCTGGCGATGCGCGGCTTCGACACCATCTCGAAATTCACCAAATGGTTCATGCTGCTCGGTACGGCACTTCCTGCTGCCTGTCTGGTCATCCTGGGCATCATCTGGCTGCTCATGGGCAATCCATCTGCCGCCGACATGTCATGGAGCGCCCTGATTCCTTCCGTTTTCCGCGAACATGGACAAACCCTGGCAGGCACGCATCATCTGCATCAGGATTACTGGAAAGCCTTTACCGGCAGCATCGCCGGACTGGTTCTGATCGTCAGCAACTTTCTGGCTTATGCCGGCATCGAAATGAACGCCATCCATGCACGCGAGCTGAAAAATCCGCAAAGTGAAATGCCGCGCGCCATTCTTCTGGCCGTCATCATGATCGTGCTGATTTTCATCCCCCCGACACTGTCGATTTCACTGGTCGTACCGGCCGATTCCACCAGCCTGACCGCCGGCGTCATCCAGGCCTATGCCGCCTTTTTCAACGCTTTCGACATCGCCTGGGTCACCCCCGTTCTCGGCATCCTGCTGATCATCGGCGCACTGGGCGGCGTACTGGGCTGGACCGCAGGACCGTCCAAGGGGCTGCTTTTCGTCGGAAAATCCGGCATGTTCCCGCCCATCCTGCAAAAGGTCAACAAAAACGGCGTCCAGCAAAATATCCTGATCTTGCAAGCCATTCTGGTCTCGATTCTCTCGACGGCCTATGTGTTCATCGACAATGTCTCGGATGCTTTCTGGATGCTTTCGGCCATGGCGGCTTTGATGTATCTGATCATCTATATTTTCATGTTCATGTCCGCCATCAAACTCAGAAAAACGCAACCCGACGTCAAACGCGGTTTCGTTCTGAAAGGCTTGCATTTCTGGTGTGCTCTGGGATTGGCGGCGACGATTCTGGCCATCGTTTTCGGTCTGATTCCTCCCAGCCAGTTCAGCAACATGCCGGTACTGGAATACATCGGCATTCTGGTCGCCGGACTGGTCTTGACCGGTGCGCCGCCCTTTATTTTCTATGCCGTGCGCAAACCGGACTGGGCGGTGACGCCGAAAGAAGAAACCGAGGCCTATTCGGCACCTTACCAGAACCTGAAAGACGATACCCCGGCAGACTGAACCGGACGGCATTTCCAAAAAGGCTTTCCCTCGTCAGGGAAAGCCTTTTTCATGAGAGCCTCCGCAACGACTGGACAGGGGGCGTATTCAGTACCTTGCGCAATCCGAGCCATCCGCCTGCACACGCACAGACGACACCTCCCGCCACGCCATACACCCAGACCAGCGGATTGAACGTCCAGTCGAGTTCAAGAAAACGTACCGCAAGCACCCATCCGGCGAGACTTGCGCCCGTTGCCGCAAGCAAACCGCTCATGGCACCGATAAAAACCAGCTCGATACGCTGCATACGCCGCAATTCCTTGCGCGTCGCACCCAACGTGCGCAAAATACTGGCTTCATGCATCCGCTCTTCCTGCGTACCGACCAGCGCGGCATGCAATACCAGCACACCTGACGCAAGCGTGAACAAAAACAGGAATTCGACTGCCAGCGTAATCCTGTCCAGCATCGTTCTGACTTGCGCGACAATGTAACCGATATCGACGACTGTCAGATTCGGAAACGCATGCACCATTTGTCCAACCGCGTTTTTTTGTGCCGCATCGGCATAAAAAGAAGTAATCCATGTCGCCGGCATATCCTGCATGTCCGCAGGATGCATGATGACGAAAAAATTGACCCGGGCTGAACTCCAGTCCAGCTTGCGCAAACTGGTGACCGTCGCCTCGACGGGCATGCCGGTCACATCGAAAACCAGCCTGTCCCCCATTTTGATTCCCAACGTTTTCGCCAGCCTTTCTTCCAGCGAGGCTTCGGCACGGCGGCTGCCGAACCAGTCGCCTTCGACAATGCGGTTTTGCGGCGGCAATTCCGTCATACAGGACAGATTGAATTCGCGCTCCACCAGCCGTTTGGCTCTGGAATCCTCGTAATCCCGACTGCTGACGGCCTTTCCGTTGACCGACGTCAGCCTGCCGCGAATCATCGGATACAGAACCGGCGGTGTCACACCTGCCTGAACGAGCCTGTCGCGTACCGCTTCTTTCTGCTCCGGCAAGATATTGACCACAAAATGATTCGGCGTATCCGGCGGCAAGGCATCCTGCCATGCGCCGATCAAATCGTTTCTGACAACCGCAAGCAACAGCATCGCCATCAGGCCGACCGACAAGGCGACGATCTGGACGACCGTCGTCAGCGGTTTGCGCTCCAGCACCGACAGGCAAAAACGCAGACTCCCCTGTTGCATATGAACTCTTGCGAAAGCAAGCGCCCTGATGGCGCACCATCCCGACAAAGCCATCACGGCAGCCGACGCCAGAAATCCGCCCAGCATCCATAATCCCATCCGCCATTCGCCCGTCAGCCAGCACAGCAAGCCCGCGAAAACGCCCATACCCGGAATATACGTCCATGCGCCCGACATCGCGGCGTTACCGGCATCCCGCCGTATGACGCGTATGACCGGCACCCGCTGCAAACTGCAAATCGGCGGCAACGCGAATCCGAGCAACAGCGACATCCCGATAAACAGACACTTCGCCATCGTCATCCAGCCTGCCGGTACCATAGGCTGCGGCAAAACCGTCCGCAAAATGGCAGCCAGCACGAGATGTCCGCCATAACCTGCCGCCAGCCCGATGAGACACCCCGCCAGCCCGACCAGAAAAAAACCGATCAGATAGACCAGCATAACCTGTTTTGCGGTCATCCCCAGACAGCGCAGTATGGCGCATGTATCCATGTGTCGATTCACGAAACGGCGCGCGCCCATCGCAATTGCGACTGCGGCGAGCACCGCCGACAAAAGGCCAACCAGCGCCAGAAACTGCTGCGCCCGATTCAGTGTGGTTTTCATTTCGGGACGATTGTTTTCCACCGTCTCGATACGCATGCCACGCAGGTTCTCACCAGCGATGCGTTCGTCCGCCCACTGCCTGAACCGTCCGATTCCATCGGCAGACCCGGATAGCAACATTCTGAACGATACACGTGAAGCCGGTTGCACCAGACCGGTTTTTTCAAGATCCCGCAAGGACATCATGACACGTGGCGCGAGACTGACCCAGGATATTCCCCTGTCGGGTTCCGAGACGATGGCACGTGCCACACGATACCTGCCATTACCCAGTTGAATGCTTTCTCCGATTCCGATACCGGATTCGGCCAGCAAAGCCTTGTCCACCCAGACCGTCCCGTTCTCCGGAATGCCTTCGGCTTCAAAGACCCGGTTGTCCGTTTCTCCGGAAAGCTGCAATGCGCCGCGCAATGGATAACCGTCGGAAACCGCCTTCAGCGACACCAGCCGGGGAGCGGCATCGCCGTCTCCGTCCGGCAACGCCATCGTGGGAAACTGGCGCGTTTGCGCCAGCGACAGCCCCAGCCTTGCCGCCTCGTCAAACCACGCCTGTCCGAATGCCCTGTCCGAAACGATTACCATATCGGCTCCCAGCAAAACGGCAGCTTCCTCACGAAGGCTGGCATGCATCCTGTCGATGAAAAAGCTGACAGACGACAATGCCGCTACCGCAACGGTCATCGCCACCAGCAAAAAACGCCATTCGCCGGCACGCCAGTCCCGCAATGTCATTCTGATTGCATGCAAAAAAACCGAAAACATCAGGCTGTCACCTCCGGAAAGCGGAGCCTGCCTCCGCACCCTTTCCATTATCCCGCAAACCACGTCATACAAAGATAGATGCAGATTGCACGGCAAGGTAAAATAACGCTCTGAAATACCCGCTTGTGCCATGCCGGCAAAAACCGGCATGATTTTATCCGCCTTCTGACCGTTATGCTTCGACTGACCGATATCCGATTGCCGCTTGACCATCATCCGGATGACTTGAAACAAGCCATTTGCGACCGCCTGGACTTGTCCGGCGATGCGATATCAGGGTTTACCGTATATCGTCGCAATTACGACGCCCGCAAGAAAACAGCCATCATGTTTTCCTATACGCTTGATGTCGTCGTCGCAGACGAACAGGCTGTTCTGGCACGTTTCCCGAACCATCCCCATATCCGGCTCGCGCCGGACATGACTTACCGGTTCGTCGCCAGGGCGCCAGAAACGCCGTTCATGCGTCCGCTCGTCATCGGATGTGGTCCCTGCGGTCTGTTCGCAGCCCTGATTCTGGCACAAAGCGGTTTCAAACCCATCGTACTGGAAAGAGGCAAGAATGTCCGCGAAAGAACCCAGGATACATTCGGATTCTGGCGAGAACGCCGTCTCGACCCGGAATCCAACGTCCAGTTCGGTGAAGGCGGCGCGGGTACTTTTTCAGACGGCAAACTGCATACCCAGATACGAGACCCGAAACATTACGGTCGCAAGGTACTGTCCGAATTCGTCAAGGCCGGCGCACCAGAAGAAATCCTCTATATCGGCAAGCCCCATATCGGAACGTTCCGTCTCGTCCGCATCATCGAACAGATGCGCAAAGACATCATCGCACTGGGCGGTGAATTCCGTTTCATGAGCCGCGTCGATGATTTGCTCATCGAAAACGGCCAAATAAAAGGCGTCATCCTCTCAAACGGCGAAACGATTCTCTCCGACCATGTCGTACTGGCCCCGGGTCACAGCGCGCGTGACACTTTCGACATGCTGTACCGGCGCGGCATACAAATCGAGGCGAAACCTTTCTCCATCGGTTTCCGCATCGAACACCCCCAGTCCATGATCGACCGCTGCCGTCTCGGCCCGAATGCCGGCAATCCCCTGCTCGGGGCCGCAGACTACAAACTGGTTCATCATTGCAAGAACGGTCGTTCCGTTTACAGTTTCTGCATGTGCCCAGGCGGTACGGTCGTCGCAGCGGCATCCGAACCCGGCAGACTGGTCACCAACGGCATGAGCCAGTATTCCCGTAATGAACGCAACGCCAACGCCGCCATCGTCGTGGATATCACACCTGATGACTATCCGGGACATCCCTTGGCCGGTGTCTCATTCCAGCGGCAACTGGAACAAAAGGCATTCGAACTGGGCGGCTCCAACTACAATGCGCCCTGCCAGCTCGTCGGTGATTTTCTCAAAGGGAGACCGTCCACACGCCTGGGTTCCGTCATCCCGTCTTACCAACCCGGCGTCACACCATGCGATCTTTCGCAGGCATTGCCCGATTACGCCATCGAAGCCTTGCGCGAGGCCATTCCCGCCTTTGAGCGCTCCATCCCGGGATTCTCGCTTGACGATGCCGTACTCACCGGTACCGAGACACGCACTTCGTCACCTGTTCGCATCACACGCAACCGTGATGACTTCCAGAGCGTCAATGTCAGGGGATTGTATCCGGCCGGAGAAGGCGCGGGTTATGCGGGCGGCATCCTGTCATCCGCAGTGGATGGCATCATGGTCGCCGAAGCGATTGCACAGGATATCGTGAAAAAAACCAGTCAACCGTCCTGACCGACTTCATTCATCGACATCGTCACGGAACGCCTGAAGGATTTTTTCCTTTTCGGAAGCGATTTGCCTTTGTGCACCGGGGTCGGCGATACGTCTGGCTCCGTTGAACCGGTTCTTCCAGTACCCCTGTTCCATGTTGTCGATTCGTACCGTCTTGCCAGACGACGGTGCATGAATGAACTTGTTGTCACCCAGATAGATGCCGACATGTGAATAGCGGCGACGGCGTGTATTGTAAAACACAAGATCGCCTGGCTGGAGTTCGTCACGCTCGACTTCCTCGCCGACACGGCTCAATTCCAGCGAGGTGCGCGGCAATGTCGTTCCCCACGCTTCCTTGAAAACATAACGAACCAGACCACTGCAGTCGATTCCTGTTTCGGGAGAATTGCCGCCATACTTGTAATTCACCCCGATCAGGGTCATGGCCGTCATGGCCAGTTCGGTCGCACGATGGGTGAAATTGTGGATCTGCGTCATGGCCGGAGCAGATGTATCATCGGCATGCTTTTTGGCATTTTGTGCCATGACCGGCTCAGTCATTCCGAACAGGCAACCCGCTATCGCGGCACAAGCGCACAACCTCCGGAAAAACGTGAACCTTTCAGGCGACATTGCTCAAAACCCGTTGCTGACTGACCAGCCAAAACTTTAAGCGAAGATGACATTATTGTCAAAGCATATTCCGCCAAGATGACGTGAATTGACCGTTTTTTCAGCCAATTCTTGTCAGTTCCGGGGATTTTGTTACAAATTCATGTTTCCGGAGCAAGGCGGTCCCTTACTTTTCCGCACGGATATCAGCCATTGGCGGATTCTTCATCGAGTCCCAGTTCCTGTATTTTCCGGGCAATCGTGTTTCTGCCCATACCCAGAAGTAACGCCGCCTCGTTTTTACGTCCTTTCGTACGGTTCAGTGCGGCCCTGATCAGGATTCTCTCGAACTGTCTGCCCAGTCTGTCCATCAGATCGCTTTCTCCTTTTTCAAGCAATCCGGCAACAGTTCGTTCAAGCGCCGTTTCCCAGGAAAGCGACTGTGCCTGTACGGTATCGGGGTAGGATATCGCCGTCTCTGAGGCTTCATCTTGCGCCGCCACAGCCGGTACCGTTCTTTCAGCCTGTCCGTTTTCCTCGAGCAACTCGGCAGGCATATCCTTGACGTCGATGACTTGCCCGGCCACCATGACCGTAAACCAGTAGCAGATATTTTCCAGCTGCCTGACATTGCCTGTGAGCTTGCACCGTGACAAGAATGCGGCTGCCTCTTCGGAAAGTATCTTGGGTTCAACACCAAGCTGTGCCGCACTCTGTTTCAGAAAATGGCGCGCCAGTACGGGAATGTCGCCCGCACGCTCGCGCAAACTCGGCAGCCTGAGCCGGATGACGTTGAGGCGATGGAACAGGTCTTCACGGAATGCGCCTTCTTTCACCAGCCTTTCCAGATTCTGGTGCGTCGCCGCAATCACCCGGACATTGGCCTTGACCGACTGGTTGCCGCCGACACGGTAGAAATGTCCATCGGAAAGCACCCGAAGCAATCGGGTTTGCATATCCAGTGGCATATCGCCGATTTCATCGAGAAAAAGAGTACCCCCTTCTGCCTGCTCGAAACGCCCGCGCCGCATGACCTGCGCACCGGTAAACGCCCCTTTTTCATGGCCGAACAATTCGGACTCCATCAAATCTTTCGGAATCGCCGCCATATTGAGTGCGATGAAAGGCTGCGATGCCCGTGGACTGTGGCGATGCAATGCTCTGGCGACCAATTCCTTGCCGGTTCCAGACTCGCCGGTAACCAGTACGGTGGCATTGGAATGCGACAGACGGCCGATCGCACGGAAAACTTCCTGCATGGCCGGCGCCTGCCCGATGATTTCAGGCACATGGTCAAGGCCTTTTTCCTTGATCGCTTTCGCCTCGCTCTCTTTCATCGCGCGTTTGATCAGATCGACGGCGCGCCCCAGATCGAACGGTTTGGACAAATACTCGAACGCACCCCCCTGAAATGCGGAAACAGCCGAATCGAGATCGGAATAGGCCGTCATGATGATGATCGGCAAATGAGGAAAACGTTTTTTGGTTTCATCCAGCAAATGCAAACCCGACTTGCCGGGCATGCGTATGTCTGAAACGAGCACCTGCGGCGTTTCACGTTCCATGGCTTCAAGCACTTCATCGGCAGACGAAAAACTTTTCAGGGGAATGTTTTCCCGCGCAAGCGCCTTCTCAAGCACCCACCGTATCGATTCATCGTCATCCACTATCCAGACCGGTTTCATATTCAACCCCATCATGTCCATTCGATAATCGCATCAGGCTCTGGCAATCGGCAACCGGATAAGAAATTCCGTATGACCGGGACGACTTTCGCATTCAATCAGACCACCGTGCTGGCGTACAATCGTTTGCGACAATGTCAATCCAAGACCACTTCCGCCTTCTGTACCCGAAACCAGCGGGAAAAAAATCTTTTCTATCATCTCAGGCGCGATGCCAGGTCCGTTATCGATAATATGCAAATTCAATGCCAGACGGTACCGTACTTTCGCCAGCGTAATCTGTCTGGAAACCCGGGTTTTGAATACCAGCTCGGCGCTGCCGTCACGAACTTTGTCACCCAGCGCATGAACGGCATTTTGCGCGATATTCAGTACCGCCTGAATCAGTTGTTCCTTGTCCCCGGAAATTTCAGGCAATGAAAGATCGTAGTCCCGCTTGATCGTCAGCCCGTGCGGATACTCCGCCAGCACGATACTGCGCACCCGTTCGCACACTTCATGAATATTGAGGTCGTTGATGATATGAGGACGCCTGCCGGGCACCAGCATTCTGTCCACCAGTTTCTGAAGCCGCTCGGATTCCCGGATGATGACTTGCGTGTATTCCCGCAAATCCTTCATGTTCCTGTCGGGCAATTCCATTTCCAGCAACTGTGCCGCCCCCTTGATACCACCCAGCGGATTCTTGATTTCGTGCGCCAGGTTGCGAACCAGCTCCAGATTCGCCTGATTTTGCTCTACCAACCGTTTTTCGCGGTCCTGACGGAGCTGCTGGACATTTTCACGCAATTCCACCAGTACGGAGGCATCCGGAAAATCGATCGCCTTGACAATGCAATAGACATGAAGCGCAGACCTGCCGAGGCGGTCAAGTACCAGTTCCTGCCTTTTTTCGGCAGGGTCGTGCGCGATCACCTGACGGCATATCCTGTCAAGTACATCGCCGTTCAGAAATATCTGTCCAGGTCGCTGGTACAACAAAACCTTGGATGAATATTCCAGCAAATCCTCGGCTGCCGGATTGACATACATAACCCGTCTGTCCGCATCGAGTATCATGACAGCCGAAGCCAGCAAATCCAGTCCGCACAGTGTCTCCATAATGTTTTGCCCTTTCACGGCATTACCTGAAAAAAAAGGCGAAAACGTTACCATTTTCGCCTTTTGCCTGCCCCTTACGGATATTTACAGCGAATAATACATATCGAATTCGACAGGATGCGGTGCCATGCGGAAGCGCTGGACTTCCTGCATCTTCAGTTCGATATAGGCATCGATCATGACATTGCTGAAAACGCCGCCGCGAGTCAGGAATTCACGATCCTTGTCCAGTGCCTCAAGCGCCTGATCCAGCGAGGAACAAACCGTCGGGATCATGGCGTCTTCTTCAGGTGGCAGATGATAAAGATCCTTCGAGGCCGGTTCACCCGGGTGGATCCGGTTCTGGATACCATCAAGACCTGCCATCAGCAAGGCTGCGAAACACAGATACGGATTGGCCAGCGGATCGGGGAAACGCGTTTCGACACGACGTGCCTTCGGATTCGAGACATGCGGAATACGGATCGAGGCAGAACGGTTGCGTGCGGAATATGCCAGCTTGACCGGTGCTTCGAACCCCGGAACAAGCCGCTTGTAAGAGTTGGTACCCGGATTGGTGATGGCATTCAGGGCACGGGCATGCTTGATAATGCCGCCGATGTAATACAGGGCAAATTCCGACAAACCGGCATAACCATCCCCTGCAAACAGGTTCTGGCCGTCTTTCCAGATAGACTGGTGGACATGCATACCTGAACCGTTGTCACCCTGTACCGGTTTGGGCATAAAGGTCGCCGTCTTGCCATAGGTATGCGCAACGTTCCAGACGATGTATTTCAGGTTTTGTGTCCAGTCGGCACGCTGGACCAGCGTCGAGAAGCGGGTACCGATTTCGTTCTGCCCGGCACCGGCAACTTCATGGTGATGGACTTCCACAGGAATCCCCATCTGTTCAAGCAACAGACACATTTCCGAACGCATATCCTGGAAACTGTCTACTGGTGGAACCGGGAAATATCCCCCCTTGACCGCCGGACGGTGTCCCATATTGCCGCCTTCCATCTTCAAACCGGTTGACCAGGAACCTTCCTCGGAGTCTATCTTGAAGAAACAACCCGACATGTTGTTTTCCCAGCGAACGCTATCGAAAATGAAAAATTCCGGTTCCGGCCCGAAGTAGGCCACGTCACCGATACCAGAAGATTTCAGATGTGCTTCTGCACGCTTGGCGATCGAACGCGGGTCCCGATCATATCCCTTGCCGTCGGACGGTTCCACCACATCGCACTGCATGAAAACCGTCGTGTCTTCCATGAACGGATCGAGATTGGCTGTCGATGGATCCGGAAACAGCAACATGTCAGACGCTTCGATTCCCTTCCACCCTGCAACCGAAGAACCATCAAACGCATGGCCTTCTTCAAACTTGTCGATACTGAAACCCGATGCCGGAACACTGACATGCATTTCCTTGCCGCGTGTGTCGGTAAAACGAAGATCGATAAATTTGGCTTCGTTTTCCTTGATCATTTTCAAGACGTCTTCCGCTGTCCTAGACATACCATTCTCCTTTGTTAGCTTTTCCGTTTGGTTCATTCCTTGATGATTGGCACTGTGTAAACCTGCCAGCAAAAGGAGCATTTTCCGTGCCAACTTTGCTGTCGCAACCTGCCGGAACAATCCGCCGCTTCGCACATCGCCACCCAAAGCAATGCACGGTTATGGTGCATTATACCGTGTATCCGTGCACTATAACGGTACATCTCGCATGAACGCACTATACCGGTTCATTCAGCTGGTATTGCGCGCCGATATCGTCCAGTCCATCTATCAGCATCCTGAAAGCCTCTTCCAGATCACCCGGATGTCCCTTGACGCCCATTTCCACATAATTGCTCAACCGGGTATTGCCCATATGCGGCAGGCTGAACACCTTGATGGAAGGAAAGCTCGTTTCGATACTTTCCATCAGCGGCGTCATTTTCGCTTCGACCGCGCCATAAACCACGACAGAACGTTCCCCGTATTCGACCTGATGGAACAAGGCACTGTGATAGGTATCGAGCGCCCATGCGATCATGGCCTTGGCCATCTGTGGAAAACCCGGCACGAAATAATGGGTACCATAGGAAAAACCCGGAATCCGGTTCACCGGATTGGGAATGATGCGAGAACCGGACGGATATTCGCCCATCTTCAGGCGTCTGAGATTGTCCGGCGCGTTGTAGTCGATATGATTCGGATCTTTTGCCGTTTCGGCGATGCGCTCGTAAATTTTCACTTTCGCTTCCGGATGCAATTCAAGCGGTTTTCCCAGCGCAATCGAGGCGCATTGCCGCGTATGGTCATCCGGCGTGGAGCCGATTCCGCCGCAACAGAAAACGATATCGGAACTGGCCAGCGTTTCCCGCAAAACGGCGATGATGCGCTCCGGCTCATCTCCCAGATAACGCGCCCAGTCCAGCGACAGGCCACGTTCTTTCAGAAGCTGGACGACATTCGGAAAATGCTGGTCGCTTCTTTTTCCCGACATGATTTCATCACCGATAATAATAAGTCCTATTGCCATAGCCGATTCACACCTGATTGAAAGAAGCACAAAAATACCGATTCCGAATTCTGACATAATTTGCGCAAGATGATAGCCCCCATCTTGTGCATTTCAGGCGGGCATGGCGCGCTCACCCGCACCCGCTTCCACATGGACAAGCCCTCCGGACCATACGGCGAACGCGACGGATAAACGACATATCCCGCTTATCTTTCATCCGCCGGAAACGGACTCGCGCCATTCATTCCGTAAAGAAACGGCCGCATTACATCAGACCACGTTCCGCAAAGGAAAACGTTTCATTGCCTGCGACAATGACATGATCCAGCACCCGGATATCCACAAGACCGAGCGCCTGTCTGAGCAAATGGGTCAGGGTTTTGTCGGCCTGGCTCGGTTTTACGGTTCCTGACGGATGATTGTGCGCGAAAATGACACTGGCTGCATTGCATGCCAGAGCAGCCTTGACCACTTCCCTCGGATACACACTGGTATGCGAGAGCGTCCCGCGAAACATTTCCGTGCACGCAATCAACTTGTTG
>CASETG010000052.1 GCA_949290765.1 Oxalobacter formigenes
GCGGCCAGAGCTTGTCCGGCGGGCAACAGCAGCGTTTGTGTATCGCACGGTGCGTGGCGGTGAAACCGGAAGTGCTGTTGCTGGATGAACCGACATCGGCGCTGGACCCGATTTCGACGGCGAAGGTGGAAGAACTGATCGCCGAGCTGAAAGACGAGTACACGATCGCCATTGTGACGCACAACATGCAACAGGGCGCGCGCTGTTCGGATTACACGGCATACATGTATCTGGGGCAGCTGGTGGAATTCGGCAAGACGGAAAAGATTTTCATGCAGCCGGACAGGAAGGAAACCCAGGACTATATTACTGGACGTTTCGGTTAGGACACGATGATGGAACAGATGAAAACGAACGGAATGGCAGGGCAGGATCATGTTGCGCTTTCGGGCCTGCATTCCTCGAAGCAGTATGATCAGGATCTGGAATGGATCCGCTCGAAGGTGTTGCTTATGGGCGGTCTGGTCGAAAACCAGTTCCGCGATGCGATGCTGGCGATGGAAAGAAACGATGTGCCGCTGGCCGAACAGGTACGGGCAGGTGACGCGCAAGTGAACCGTCAGGAAGTCGAACTCGATCATGCCTGTGCGCAACTGATCGTCCGCCGCCAGCCGGCCGCCAACGATTTGCGCAATGTGATGGCGACCGTGAAGGTGATTTCCGATCTGGAACGAATGGGCGACGAGGCGACCAAGATCGCGCGTGCGGTCGGCAATATCTGGGCGGGGGGAGTGCTGTTGCAGGAACATCGTGAGGCGGTCATCGATATGTCCCATACCGCAAGGCGCATGATGCGCGGCGCGCTGGATGCCTATGCCCGAATGGATACGGCGACGGCGCTGGAACTGATGGCGATGGACGATACGGTGGATGCGCAGTTTCACGATATCGTGTGTGCGCTCGTCGAATACATGCGGCGCAAGCCGGAAGCCGTGGAAGCCGGCATCGACCTGATGCGCGCGGCCAAGGCGATCGAGCGGATCGGGGATCACGCGACCAATATCGCCGAGTTCATCATTTATGTGGTGGAAGGAAAAGACATCCGCCATACCGATTACCGATTGCCCGCCGATGGCACGATGCGTTAATCTAGTCGTGTCTGGCGTATTCCGTCCGGAAGGGTGGAATGTTTGGCTGACTGAAAACTTTCAATGGTGTGCAAATCATGGCAAGCGAAAGCATTTCTGTTCTGGTGGTGGAAGATGAACCCGCGATTGCGGAACTGGTGGCTTTTTCGGTGAAAAGCGCGGGCTTTACGCCGGTCAAGGTGTATTCCGGTGCGGAAGCCTGGATGACCTTGCAGCGTTTCCGTCCCGATGTGGTGCTTCTGGACTGGATGTTGCCGGATTTGTCCGGCATGCAGCTGCTTGCCCGGATTCGCGAACACCGTGAGATGAAAACCCTGCCGGTTATTATGCTGACGGCGAAGACGCTGGAAGAGGACAAGGTCGCCGGTCTCGACCAGGGGGCGGACGACTATATCACCAAACCGTTTTCACCGAAGGAACTGGTGGCAAGAATCAATGCGCTGTTGCGACGGAAAGCGCCGGAACGTGCCAGGAGCCTGTTGCGCGCAGGTGTCGTGACGCTCGATCCGGAAAGCTGCCGTGTGCGAATCGGCGAAAACGAAGTGGAAATCGGCAATTCCGAATTCAGGCTTTTGAAGTTTCTGATGGCAAACCCGGACAGGGTCTTTTCAAGAGGCCAGCTGCTCGACAAGGTATGGAGCAATCAGCTGGATATCGAGGAAAGAACGGTTGACGTGCACGTTTTGCGCCTGAGAAAGGCGTTGAAAGGTCAGGAAAACCTGATACGGACGGTGCGCGGGATGGGCTATATGCTCTCGGAAAAGGACAAAAGTGAATGAATCCCCATGTCTTGTTCTGGATCCCGGCCGCGTTGCGGCTGGTGCTGATCTGGACCGGTTCTGCGGTATTGTGGTATTTCTTCGGGCCGATCGTCGGCCTTCTGGCCGGACTGGCGCTGACGACCGCCATGACGGTCATGCAGCTTTATTATCTGTCGGCACTCGATATCTGGCTCGATTCGCCCCGAAGCGACCGTTTGCCAGACGGCTGGGGCGCGTGGCATGCCGTGTATGCCCATCTGTATCGTCTCAACCACGATGAGGAAAAAAGCAAGAAGGAGCTGACCGAATGGCTGACCCGTTTCCGCGAGGCGATGAATTTTTTGCCGGACGGGGTGGCGATCATGGACAATGTCCTGTTTCTGGAGTGGTGCAATCCGGTGGCGGAAAAGCATCTCGGCCTCGATCTGGAGCGCGACAAGGATATGCGCATCACCAATCTGGTGAGGGTTCCCGCTTTCATCGACTATATCATTCTGGGGCGCTATGACGAGCCGCTGGAAATGAAGTTCAACGACCGTTATCTGGTGCTCCAGATCGTGCCTTTCGGCAACCGGCGTCAGATTCTGGTCACACATGACAGGACCGATCTGGTCAGAACCGAGAAAATCCGCCGTGATTTCGTCGCCAATGCCTCGCATGAACTGCGGACGCCGCTGACGGTCATCAATGGTTTTCTGGAAGTGGCGCTCGCGCAGCCCGATCTGGATCGTGAAACGCGGCTGGCGCATTTGCGGATGATGAAGGAACAGGGCCAGCGGATGCAGTCGCTGGTGGAAGACATGCTGACGCTGACCAATCTGGAATCGAACGATTATCCGCTGAAGCGGGAGGCATTCGACGCGCCGGAGCTGATCGGGGGGATTTTCCATGCCGCGCAAGCCCTGTCGGGCGGACGGCATACGGTTTCGCTGGAGATGGACGGGCCGCAGACGCTTTACGGCAGCGCCGACGAAATCCGCACGGCGTTCACCAATCTGGTGACCAACGCGATCCGCTATACGCCTGACGGCGGAAGCATCACGCTTTCCTGGAAAAACGCCGAGGAAGGGCCGCGTTTTTCGGTAACGGATACCGGTATCGGAATCGAGGCGAAGCATATTCCGCGTCTGACGCAACGTTTTTATCAGGTGGACAAGAGCCGCAGCCGCCAGGTCAACGGGACGGGACTGGGGCTTTCCATCGTCCGGCATATCCTGTTGCGGCATGAGGGGCATCTCGATATCGCGTCCGAACCCGGCAAGGGCAGCACGTTTTCCGCACAGTTTTCACGGCGCATACTGGTACCCTGAAAGAAGACGGATGCATGAGGCGGGCGATTGTCGCCCGCTTTTTTTTTCGGCGAAGCGGGAGGACAATAGCTTCTTTTCAGGAATCAGGGGGCGGCATGGTGATACTCGATGAACCGTTCGTTTCGGAAGAAGTGAAAGTTTTTCTGGAACAGTCGCAGGTTCCGGTGCTGGACAATGCCTTTGCGGCGCGTGCCGGCAACGGCTACCGTTTCAACCGGGTGGACGAGGCGGCTTTTTCGGCACGGATGGCGGCGTCCGGAGAGACATTGCGGTTGCTGACAGTTTCGGAAAACTCGCTGGAGTGGGTGATGCGCCATTCCCGGGATACCGCCATGAAGGATGCGATTGCGTTGATGAAAGACAAGGCCGCGTTCAGGCGGCGTCTTGCGCCGCTGTATCCGGATTTCTTTTTCCGCGAAGTCGCGCTGGATGCGCTCGACAGCGTGGATCCCGCGAGTTTGCCGTTTCCTTGTGTGTTGAAACCGGCGACCGGCTTTTTCAGTATCGGTGTGCATATCGTCGCTTCTCCGCAAGAATGGCATGCGGCGGTGGATGCCATCCGGAAACAGGCAGGCCAGTGGCGCAAGGCTTATCCGGAAAGCGTCGTGGGCAGTACCGTCTGTATCATCGAGGAATATATCGATGGGGACGAGTATGCTATCGACGCCTGTTATGACGAAACGGGGCACGCCGTCATCCTCAATATTTTCCGGCACGAGTTCGCCTCGCAAGACGATGTTCGAGACCGGCTTTATTACACGTCGGTTGCCGTGATACGGGAGTATCTGGCGGATTTTTCGCAATGGCTTGATGCCGTGAACCGGTATTGCGGGGCGAAACGCTTTCCGGTGCATGTGGAAGTCCGGATCGCACACGACGGAACGATCGTGCCGGTCGAATTCAATCCATTGCGTTTCGCCGGCTGGTGCTGTACCGATCTGAGCTGGTTCGCATGGGGATTCAGGACGTATGAATATTTCCTGAACGGGCAAAAGCCGGATTGGGATCGGATATTGAAAGACAGGGACGGGCGGCTTTATACCCTGATCGTGCTGGACAAGCCGGCGGGTTTGCAAGTGCCATACCGGTTCGATGACAACAGATTGTGCGCCGCTTTCGGCAAGGTCTTGCATTTCAGGAATCTGTCGCGGAACCCGCACTATCCGGTATTCGGGTTTCTTTTTACCGAAACGCCGGAAAACGATCGCGGTGAACTGGATGCCATTGTGAAGTCCGATCTGACGGAATTTCTGGCGCATGCCTGAAAAACGGTTGCCGTCGGTGCGGTTTTCACGAAAGTCAATACGTTACCGGTAGCCTTTTGCCGGAAGTGTTTTCAATGCAGACTGGCATGGATGTTTTTCGGTGAAAGGGGTGTTGCCATGTCGTGTCGGATGCATATCAGGGAACCGGTTCTGAATGTACAACCTTATTCGCAACACGGGCCTGTTTTGGGGCATACGCTGGAACTGGTCATTCGGGCGACCGTTCCGGCAGGTGGGCGATTCGCCAGCCGTATCGAGGCGCCGCCGTTTTCATGGTGGGAGACGATCACGCACTGGACATTGAATGCAGCCGGGACGCAATGGGTGAGAGGACAGGTGACAGGGCCGGTGGATCAGGCGCAGGGTAACAACAATACGGCGAATTTCTGGCGGGATCGGTATGTCAATGCGGTCGATGATCCGAACTGGCCGCACAATTGGCCACGCAATCCGTCCCATGCGCAGGCGGAGAGTCTGATTGCGCAAAACGGGTTGGGCTGGTCGATCAGGGTCTATGACAATCCCGGCATGAACAATCCGCGAAATCAGCGTACCCCGGGTTCTCCGCGCAATCTGGCACGGTCAGTGGCGTTCGCCATTCGTGTCGGCCCTTATCTGATACGGAAAACCCAGTTGCTGGTGTCGTCATCTCGCGGGGATCGCCAGATGTTTCTGGATGGAACCTACGATGCGACCAATATCGCGCAGTACCTGCCTTGAAAGGGAGCAAGCGTGGTCAGCATATGCCGCCGGGCCGGATATAGCGGACGGAGCCCGGCGGCGGACAAGCCTAGCGGACTTCAAGGCGCATCAGGGCGCTGCTGATGGCGTTCATGTCCTTTTTGCCCAGTACGATATTGGCGGCACGGGCGTTTTCGATCGCCTGCGCGGAGTTGAGTGCACCGGCCAGTACGCAGGTGATACCGGGACGGTCCAGCGCCCAGCGCAGTGCGAGCTGTGCGAGCGTGACTTTTTTTTCGCTTGCCAACGGTTTGAGCAGTTCGAGGAAGGCGTTGGTCTTGCGGATACTGTCGTAGGTGAAATGCGGATTGACGTTGCGCGAGTCGTTTTGCGCCCAGGTGTCGCCCGGATGGATTTTTCCCGACAGCAGACCGGCTTCGAGCGGACGGTAGGCCAGAATGGCTTTTTTCGTGTCGATGCAGTACGGAACGATTTCTTTTTCGATGGAGCGGTCGAGCATGTTGTAGGGCATCTGTAACGAGACGATCGGTACGATTTTGCCGATTTCATCCATTTGTTCCGGTGTGACGTTGCTGACGCCGACGTAGCGAACCTTGCCTTGCCGGACAAGCTGTTCGATTGCGCCGAAGGTTTCTTCAAACGGGGTCGTTTCGTCCGGCCAGTGCAGCTGGTAAAGGTCGATATAGTCGGTTTTCAGGCGCTTGAGGCTGTTTTCGCATTCCTCGATGACACTGGCGCGGCTGGCATAGCGGTAGATATCGATGTTTTTTCCCTGGAAATTGCGCACGGTACGGAAATGCGTACCGTTGCTGTATATCCAGCGCAAGCCGAATTTGGTCAGAATCTGTACCTTGTCCCGCGGGAAGCAGGACAGGGCCTCGCCGATGATGGCTTCGGTGTCGCCCAGTCCGTAGATCGGCGCCGTGTCGAATGTGGTCACGCCCATCTGGTAACTGGCGCGGATGGCTTCGATAGCCGCTTTCCGTTCGGAGGGCGCCCAGCCGTTACCGGATGCATAGGAACCGAAAGCGATAACGGAGAGATTCAGGTCGGTATTGGGTATTTTTCTGGTTTCCATTTTTCTTCCCCTCGTTGGTTGCCGCCGGAAAAACCGGTGGCAAGCGGTTATTCAAAAGGCGTTTTCCCACGGTATGGACAGTCTGACGGCACACTGGATCAGACCGACCATGCTGTATGTTTGCGGAAAATTTCCCCACAGTTCGTTTCCCTCGCGCGAGACGTCTGCCGACAGCAGGCCGAGCCGGTTGCGGCGGGAAAGGATTTTTTCGAATGCGGCGCGCGCCTTGTCTTTTTCGCCGATATAGGCCAGCGCCAGAATCCACCAGAACGTGCAGACCAGCAGCGCCGTGTCCGGTACGCCGTCTGCATCCTCGCCTTCGTAACGCAGCAGGAAATCACCGCGCAGGAGCCTTTCGCCGATTTTCGCGACCGTGCCGGTGAAACGGGGATCGTCCGGTTCCATGAAACGCAGTTCCGCCATGAGCAGAAGGCTGGCATCGACTTCGTTGCCGTCCCAGGTCGTTGTGAACGTGCCGAGCGTTTCGTTCCATGCGTGGGCGAGGATGTCGTCGCGGATGGTTTGCGCATGCGTTTCCCACTGTTGCGCGCGGGTTTTCATGTTCAGCTCCCGCGCGATGGCGGCAAGCCGGTCGCATGCCGCCCAGCACATGACGCTGGAAAAGGTGTGGATGTGTTCGTGTCCTTCCCGGTGCCAGATATCCACATCCGGCTGGTTGTAGCGCGCCACCGCTTCCTCGCCCAGACGTTCCAGATCGGCAAAGACGTTGCGGTCGGCGGGACGGTGCAGGCGCTTGTCGAAGAAGGCTTGCGCACACGCCAGCACGGCCGAGCCGTACACGTCGTTTTGCGTTTCGTGACAGGCATTGTTGCCGATGCGGACCGGTCCGCGTCCGTTGTAGCCGCCCAGCGAGTCGGCGGTGCGTTCCGTCAGGTCGGCGTTGCGATGGATGCCGTACACCGGCTGGAAGGGCAGTCCTTTGGAATCGGCGATGATGTTGAGGATATATTGCAGATACCGTTCCATCGTGCCGGTCGCGCCGAGCCGGTTCAGGGCGCTGACGACGAAGTACGAGTCGCGCACCCAGCTGTAACGGTAGTCGCGGTTGTGGCGTGCCGCACTGGAACCCGGAATGGATGTCGTGACGGCGGCGATGATCGCGCCGGTATCGTAAAACGTGTTCATGCGCAGCGTGATGGCGGCGCGGATGACGGCATCCTGCCATTCGAAGGGCAGGGAGATGTTGTGTATCCAGTTTTGCCAGTACCTGACGGTCGCTTCGTACCAAGCGCGGCCGACATCTTGCGGCGCGGATTCCACCGCCTGGTCCGGGCCGAGAATCAGGGTGACGGAATCGTTGAGGAAAAACGGTTTTTCATCGAGTATGGAACTGATGGAAGCGTCGGTCGTCACCCTCAGGGTTTGTTCGGAACCCTTGTAGGAAATGTGATGCGCTCCTGCCAGCACTTGCGGGGCGTCGCTGCCGTAGTTCACCGCGGGACGGATGCGCAACGTGATGCGCGGGCGTCCGGCGACGCGGCGGACGATGCGGATGATCATCGAGGGCGTGAACAGCCGGTCGTGCATCGGAAAACAGGGTGCGAAATCGATGATTTCGATGACGTTGTGCGCATTGTCGCCGAAACGGGTGACCAGAACGGCGGAATTGCGTTCGTAATACTGGTCGGCCTGACGGATTTTGTCGAACCCGACGTCGATATAGCCGTATGCCGGTGCGGTGTCGTCAGGTTGCATCAACCGGCAGCAGACGGGGTCGCTGTCGAAGGTGGGATAACACCACCAGACGATGCGGGCGTTTCTGTCGATCAGGGCGCTGGTACGCGAATTGCCGATCAGGCCGAGTTCCAGTGAGTTCATGCCGGTTTCCTTTCAGCGGTCGTGATGTCGCCGGTTTTTCGGGACGTTTCCAGCGTGTCGATTATGAAATCGAGCAGGGTAATGATGTCTTCCTGCGATTCCAGATAGCAACGGGCATGGCTGCGTGTGCTTTTTTCGATACGGATGGTCAGAATCGATGACGAATCCAGTGCGAAGACGTCTTCGTCCGTTTCGTCGTCGCCGACATAAAGCGCCGTCGGCGAACCGGCGGCTTTCATGAGCGAGAGCAGGGCATCTCCCTTGTCAGGGGCGCCCGGCGGTATCAGGTTATAGACGAATTTGCCGGGCAGGATGTGGGCTTGCGGCGCGACTTCGGCGAAGAGGCGGGTCAGCCTGCCCTCGGTCGCTTCGTGATCGGCGGCCTTGCGGTAATGCACGGCAAGCGAATAGCGTTTGTTGTCCAGACTCACGCCCCGGTCGTAACGTGATGCATCTGACAGGGCTTTTTCGAGTGCGTCTGCCCAGCAATCGACCATCCGGCGATATTGTTCGCTGTCCTTGGCGCTCCCGGGAACGCCTTCCTGACCGTGGTTGGCGACGAGATAGTCGGGCTTGAAGGGCAGGCGGGTACGGATGTCGGAAAGGGCACGGCCGGTGACGATGGCCACGGGGGTCATGGACTGGAGCCGGATGAGTCTTTCGCAGACATCGGCAGGCAGACGGGCGTTTTCGTATCCCATGAACGGGGACAGCGTGCCGTCGAAGTCAAAAGCGCAGAGCATGCCTTCGCGGAGAATCCGGGAGGCCTGCATGCGGCCCTGCTCTGAAAAGAACGGAATCATCATGGCACCTCTTTGTCAGTGGGTGATGGCATCAGTATAACCGAGCTTGTTTGCCGCAGTTCATGACCTGTGACGGGAAACCGTGTATTTCATTCGGGTGTTTCCGGAGACGGCCTTTCACGGCATGCCGCTTTTGCGGGAAAAGAAAAGTCGGAAAAAGTGTTGCAAACCCTGATGATGCACTCTGTACATGGCCATGCGAACAGGCCATACTTATATTGCAAGGGTTTTCTGTTCATAAACCGTTTTTACCGGAAAGCGAGCGTTTGCGTGAGATTGTTCGTTCTGTTTTGCCTGCTGGCGTTGCAGGCACCTCTGGCATTGGCCTGGCATGGCGTGGTCGACAAGGTCATCGACGGCGACTCGCTCAGGATACGGCACGAGTCAGGCCGTATCTATGATGTCAGGCTCTATGGTGTGGATGCGCCCGAACTGCCGCAGACCAACGGGCATGAAGCGCGTGATGCGGCGCGGAAACTGGTCGATGGCAAGGCGGTGGAAGTGCAGGTCATCAACGTCGATCCCAACGGTACGACGATCGCGGTCGTCTCCATCAACGACCAGTACAGTCTTCAGGCGTTTCTGGTCGGTTCCGGGCTGGCATGGGTTTATGACGGGCATTGCGATTTGAAGATATGCGACCGGTGGCGCTCGATGCAGGCACAGGCCAAAGCCGCCAACCGTGGCCTGTGGATCGATCCGCATCCGGTCTCGCCCTGGAAATGGCGCGAACAAAGCCATGCGACCACAAAACCGGTTGTCAAAAAACGCAGTACCGTCCAGCGCAAAAAGACGACTGTGCGCAAGAAGGCGCCCGCCGACATTTCGGCGGAAATGCAGAATGACTAGTCTTGCGGCTTGCATGAAAAAACCCCGTCATCGACGGGGTTTTTTCATGTCGGGGCACAGGTATTTTTTCTGGCCGAAAGGGCGATTTCCGGTTTTCACCGTTCATGCGGCAGTTCGCGCCGTGCGTGCGGGTGATTCGAAACGCAACCAGAACAGGAACAGCAGCAGGCATCCGGTCAGGGCGAGTGCGCTGGCCGGCAAGGTCGTGTATTCATAGCGGTAACCGGCGGCAACCGGCAGGCCGCCCAGCCATGCGCCGATGGCGTTGCCGAGGTTGAAGGCGATCTGGACGCTGGCAGCGCCGAGCATTTCACCGCCTTTTGCATGGCGTATCAGCAAGAGCTGTTGCGGCGACGATACCGTGAACAGGCAGGTCGTACAGACGGTCATGAGGACCAGGGCGCATACCGGATACGGCGACAGGAAAAACGTGGCGAGCAGGGCGATACTCATGACGCCCTGCGCAAGAAATGCGATTTTGCCGGGGCCGAACCGGTCGGAGAGCCGGCCGCCTGCCAGATTGCCGACGAGCATGCCCATGCCGGCCAGTACCATGACCGCCGTCATGTCGGACGGTGCGATGCCGGAGACGCGGGTCAGCAACGGATTGACGTAGCTGAACCAGCAA
>CASETG010000053.1 GCA_949290765.1 Oxalobacter formigenes
GAACGGCCGGCGATCGCATAATCTTTTGAATTTCTGACATAACGCGCCGCATATATTCCAATGCCGACGGAAATGATCCAGTACAGAACAACGAACCAGATGAGTGTATTCATGAAAGTGCATACAGGAAATGACGCGTTGCAAACGGTGCTGATTATACTGGCAGAGCAGGCATCCATACGAAAAATTTTCGTATGGAAATACAGCACTTTCACAGGTAAGAAGCCTGTCTGTTGTTTTATTTGAACAGATTGTAAATTCAGAAAAACAAAGCACCGCCGACAAGGAAACCTGCCAGCAAAACACCTGTCAGCACACCGCCTGCGAAATACATGAAACGGCTGATACGCCGATTGATTTCATCCTGTCCGTTTTGCAACCGTTCCAACCGTTTCAGGCTGTCGTCCGGTCGCGCAATCGCCTCCAGTGCCTCCTGAACCAGACGCGGTAACTGCGGGAAAATACGGCTGTAATGGGTGGACTCGATTCTGAACCGTTCAATCAAGCCTTTCATGCCGACCTGTTCGTCCATCCAGTGTTCCAGAAACGGCTTGGCCGTTTTCCACAAATCCAGATCGGGATCCAGCTGTCTGCCCAGTCCCTCGATATTGAGCATCGTCTTTTGCAGCAGAAAAAGCTGTGGTTGAATTTCGATATTGAAACGGCGCGAAGTCTGGAACAGACGCATCAGAACCAACCCGAACGAAAAATCCTTGAGCGGTCTGTCGAACATCGGTTCACAGCAGGTTCTGACCGCCGCTTCCAGTTCCACGACACTGGTATCGGGCGGTGCCCATCCCGACTCGATATTGGCTTGCGCCACCATCTTGTAATCGCGCCTGAAGAAAGCCACGAAATTTCTGGAAAGATATTCCTTGTCGAAATCGTCAAGCATGCCGACAATTCCGAGGTCCAACGCGATATACCGTCCGAAAGTCGCAGGATCGACCGAAATCAGGATATTGCCGGGATGCATGTCTGCATGAAAAAACGCATCCCTGAAAACCTGCGTCAGGAAAATTTCCACACCGTCGCTGGCCAGTTTTTTCAAATCGAGCCCCGCCTCGACCAGCCTGCTCGTCTGCGAAACCGGAATACCCGTCATCTTTTCCATCACAATGACGTCGGTAGAGCAGTAATCCCAGAAAATTTCGGGAACGATCAGCTTGTCGGAATCGGCGAAATTCCTGCGCAACTGGCTGTAATTCGCCGCTTCGCGCATCAAATCCAGTTCGTCGTGGAGCGATTTGTCGAATTCATGCACGACGTCCGTCAACCGCAAGCGTTTTCCGTCCCGCCAGAATTTCTCGCCCAGCGAGGCAAACAGATACAACAATTCGATGTCGCGTCCGATCCGCTTTTGCATTTCGGGACGCAAGACCTTGACCGCGACTTCGCGCCCGTTGTGCAGCGTCGCGAAATGCACCTGCGCCACAGATGCGGACGCGACAGGAATGTGCTCGAACGAGGCAAACAGTTTGTCAGGTGGCGCACCCAGCGATTTCGTTATCTGCTCGACTGCAAACGAAGAATCGAAAGGCGGCACGCGATCCTGCAATTTTTCCAGCTCATCGGCGATTTCCGGCGGCAACAAATCGCGTCTGGTCGAAAGCATCTGCCCGAACTTGATGAAAATCGGTCCCAGTTCCTCCAGCGCCTTGCGCAATCTCGCAGCCGGCGGCACCGATATGCTCCGCCAGAAAAACAGGCAACGATACAAAACCGCCAGACGCCGCCCGGGGAAATACGACACAGCCATCTCGTCCAGTCCATACCGGAAGAGAATGTAAAAAATCACGATCAGCCGCCAGACCTTTCGCATTATCCTGTCGCCCCCAACTTTCCGAACCTGTTCACACGCTTTCTGATTCACGACATACGATATGTCATTTTCCGGTATCTGACCATAGATCGCCCTGCAAAACCCGCATGGCGCACGCCACTTCATGAAAAACAAAACCGTCCGCAACGGCACGCGGACGGTTTTGCAGGCAATCCGGCCTTCAGCAGCCCATCATGACAACTGCTGGATCCCCGCCAATACCCAGCCGTCCTTCTTCGAGATCGGTCGTGTCAGATTCCATACTTCCTCAAACGGCTCCGGAGCCGCGCCTTCCGCTTCACGGATTTTGCCGCTGAATTTCACACTGGCCATATATTCGTGGCTCAAGGTTTCGATACCGAGCAATTCAGCATCCAGCGACACGACATCCGTCACATTCGGCGCCGAACCGCGTTCCTGAAGCTGCAACCGGATTTCCGCAAACATCTCAGGCGTGGTGAATTCATGAATATCGTTGATATCCCCCTTGTCCCATGCCGCCTGCATCCGGATAAAGTAGGACTTGGCCGCCCTCAGGAATGCCGGAACGTCAAAGTCGGCCGGAATACCCCAGTTATCGTTGCCGACATCCGCACCCTGTGTACCAGCGGCTGCCGCTCCCGTGAATGGATGCGGCAATGCGGAACCGATTTCCGGCGTCCCCGACGGGGGGGTATACCCGGTACTTTGATAATTGCCTGCATAGGCACTGGTATCCTGTTCACGCCGTTTTCCGGAAAAACGCCGCATCAGGAAGCGAACGACGTAAACAATGATAATCAGCATCAAAACCGTGCTGATCATGTTCGCCATGCCTCCACCGATACCGAAATGGCTCAGCAACGCACCCAGCCCGAGTCCCAGCAATGCGCCTCCCAGAATACCGCCCCACCGGCTAGCCGGACGAGGCGCATTGGCGGCCTGCGGGTTGGTCGCACGCTGTCCCTGCTGCGCCTGCTGGCCGGGTTGTGCCATATTGCGTTGCATGGGCGCGATACGACCGATATTGGATGACTGGCGTCCGAACGACCCGCCACCCAATCTTCTGGCCTCCGCATCCGTCATGACCATGGATGCGAGACCTGCCACCAGAACAAATGCAAGCAAAAATTTTTTCATAAATCTCCTGTCCTATAACTTCATACCCGTATGAAGTGCGACCACTCCCGCGGTCAGATTGAAAAATCTGGCGCACACGAATCCGGCATCCTCAAGCATTTTCTGCAAGGTTTCCTGATCCGGATGAACCCGTATGGATTCCGCCAGATAACGATAACTGTCCGCACTTTTCGCCACATGTTTTCCAAGCCATGGCAGCACGGAAAATGAATACATATCATACAGGTTCTGCAACGGTTTCCAAACTTTCGAAAACTCGAGAACCAGCAACTTGCCGCCCTGTTTCAACACCCTGTGCATTTCACGCAAGGCATCTTCCTTGTGCGTCATATTTCTCAGGCCGAACGACACAATCACCCTGTCGAAATAATTGTCCGGAAAAGGCAGTTTCTCGGCATCGCACACCATCACCGGAAGCAACACGCCCCTGTCGAGCAAACGGTCACGACCATATTGCAGCATGGTTTCATTGATATCGGTCAGCCATACCTGACCTTCAGGGCCGACCTGTCTGGCGAAAGAAAGCGCCAGATCACCCGTTCCGCCGGCGACATCGAGCACGCGGAAACCCTTGCGGATACCGGCCTGCGATACGGCGAACGCCTTCCATACCCGATGCAGGCCGCCCGACATCAAATCATTCATCAAATCATAATGCCGTGCCACCTGATTGAACACGTCGGCAACTTTCCCTGCCTTTTCATGCTCACCGATTTTCTGAAAACCGAAATGCGTCAGTTTGACCATAACTCACAAATCCCGTGAAGGACCATATTGAGCCGTCAACACTTCCGCCAGACGCCTGCGCAATTCCGGCAAATGGTTCTTGCGCTCCTGAATCGTCCGTTCGTCCACGCTTCTTCTCGTCGGCGACCAGACAGAGTCGGGAAACCGCGCATCGTCGGCATAGCGCGGAATCACATGCCAGTGAAGATGCGGCACCATATTGCCCAATGAAGCCAGATTGATTTTGTCGGGGCGCATCACTTGCCTGACACACTGCTCCACCAGCCAGACGACGCACATCAGTTCCATCCTGTCCTTTTCGTCAAGATCGGTCATTTCGGCGACGTGACTATTCCATATCACACGGCAAAAACCCGGATAGCCGGCCTCGTCGGCCATAATGACCCGCCAGTTTTCACTGGCATAAACCAGCCCGTCCGCATTCCATGAACAAAGCACACATTCTTTCATATGGCCATCATCCCAAAAACTGCGCAAGCCCGCGCCATGAACTGTCAGGAATATACAAAAGCAGCCATGTCATCACAATATAACGACCGAGCTTGCCGATCGCCATATACACGACACAAGGCCAGAAAGGCAGCTTCAGCCAACCGCCCAATGTACATAACGGATCACCGACACCCGGCAACCAGCTCAGCAACATCGTCTTGGCGCCATGTCTTTCGAGCCAACCGAACCACAATGCCTTGCGCTCTTTGGCAAACGCCTCTTTCGCGCCATACCCTATCCAGTAATTCAGCGCACCGCCCAGCGTGTTGCCCACCGTGGCGACAGCCATCACCGGCCAGAACAGCGTCCTGTCCGCGACGACCACCGCGAAAACCGCCGGTTCCGAGCCGAGCGGCAGCAAGGTAGCCGATACGAAACTGACAATGAATACCGATGTCAGTCCGACCTGCGGAATCGCCAGATACCCCAGTATCCAGTGAACGGCCGACTCGATCATATTGAACCCTGCAATCCTTACGCCGTATCAGGCACGGCAAAAACGCCGGCGCCATCCCGAAAGAAGCGCACAGCAAAAAAGACCAAGCATACCAGACGGGGATTATAATGTTGCGAAAAATTACAGACGTTGTCCAGTATCATCATGACCGATTATCTGAAAAAAATCCTCACGGCACGTGTTTACGACGTCGCCATCGAATCACCGCTCGAACAGGCGGCCAACCTCTCCATGCGTACCGGCAACCGTATCCTGCTCAAACGCGAGGACATGCAACGCGTATTCAGTTTCAAACTGCGCGGCGCTTACAACAAAATGGCCAACCTCTCTGCCGACCAGCTGAAAAAAGGCGTGATTTGCGCTTCGGCAGGCAACCATGCGCAAGGCGTCGCACTGGCCGCCAGACGGCTTGACTGCCAGGCCGTCATCGCCATGCCGACGACAACCCCGCCGGTCAAGATCGAAGCCGTCCGCGCACACGGTGGAGACAACGTCGAAGTCGTACTGCACGGCGACTCTTTCTCCGATACATGCGATCATGCGAAAAAACTCGAAAAAGAACGGCATCTGACCTTCATTCATCCATTTGACGATCCCGATGTCATTGCCGGACAAGGCACGATCGGCATGGAAATCCTCCGCCAGCATTCAGGCCCCATCCATGCCATCTTCGTACCGGTCGGCGGCGGCGGTCTGATCGCCGGCATCGCCGCATACGTCAAACAGATACGTCCGGAAATACGCGTGATCGGTGTCGAAACCGCCGACTCATGCGCCATGAAGCAAAGCCTTGACGCAGGCCATCGTATCAATTTGCAGGATGTCGGCCTGTTTTCCGATGGCACGGCCGTCAAACTGGTCGGCGAAGAAACCTTCAGGATATCCCGCGAATATGTGGACGACATCGTTCTGGTCGATACCGACGACGTCTGCGCAGCCATCAAGGATGTTTTCCTCGACACCCGCAGCATTCTGGAACCGGCCGGCGCGCTGGCTGTCGCCGGCATCAAGGCTTATATCGGAAAACACGAAGAAGCCGGAAAACCGCTGGCCGGAGAAACCATGGTCGCCGTCACATCCGGCGCCAACATGAATTTCGACCGTTTGCGCTTTGTGGCCGAACGTGCCGACGTCGGTGAAGACCGTGAAGCGGTACTGGCCGTCACCATTCCCGAAAAACGGGGCAGTTTCCGCCGTTTCTGCGAACTGATCGGTCCGCGGCATATCACCGAATTCAACTACCGCATCAGCGACGACAAGGCTGCCCATGTATTCGTGGGTGTGGAAGTCGAAAACCGCAAGGAGAAAAACGACATCATCGCGATCTTCGAGAAAAACGGCTACCATACCATCGACCTGAGCGACGACGAACTGGGCAAATTGCACATCCGGTACATGGTCGGCGGCAAAAGTCCGTTTGCCGAAAACGAACTGCTCTACCGTTTCGAATTTCCGGAACGACCCGGAGCGCTCATGCGCTTCCTCTCGTCCATGGCACCCGACTGGAACATCAGCCTGTTCCACTACCGCAACCACGGTGCGGACTATGGGCGCGTACTGGTCGGACTGCAGGTTCCCAAACAGGATATGAAGGCATTCGACCAGTTCCTGTCCTCTGTCGGTTATCCTTACTGGAACGAAAGCGACAATCCGGTATACCGGTTATTCCTCTGATTTCAAAGAACTTTCCGCACACTGGTTATGACATCCTCAGACAGCATGAACGCATCGCCGCTTGGCAAATCGACGGTTTATCCGACCGAATACGACCCGTCCCTGCTCTATCCCATCGAACGCAAACCCATGCGTGAAAAACTGGGCATCAAGGGTTCACTGCCGTTTTTCGGGCTTGATTTCTGGAATGCCTATGAACTTTCATGGCTCAATCTGCGCGGGAAACCGCAAGTCGCGCTCATGAACTTCAACGTTTCGGCCGACTCGCCCAACATCGTCGAATCGAAGTCGCTCAAGCTCTACCTCAACTCGTTCTCGCAAACCCGCATGGACGAGGCAACCGACCTGATTCATGTATTGCGCAACGACCTGAGCGACGCTTTCGGTTCTCCGGTTCAGGTTTCGCTCAGGCAACAAAGCGATTTCGCATCCGCCAAATTGCAGGAACTCGACGGCTTGCTCCTTGACCGTCTGGACATCGGAGTCGACACCTATGCTCCCGATCCCTCGTTTTTAAAGAGCAACCAGGAAGAATATCCCGTCGAGGAAACGCTGGTATCGAACCTTCTGAAAACGAACTGTCCGGTCACCGGCCAGCCGGACTGGGCCAGCCTGCAAATCCACTACGTCGGTCCCCAAATCGATCAGGAAGGATTGCTCAAGTACATCATCAGCCTGCGAACCGCACAGGAATTCCACGAACAGTGTGTCGAACGGATTTTTCTCGACATCCTCGGAAGATGCAAGCCGCAAAGCCTGACGGTTTATGCACGCTATACACGCCGTGGCGGCATCGACATCAATCCCTGGCGCAGCAATTTCACGTCGGGCAAACGTCCGCAACTGTTGAGAACCGCACGACAATAAGAAAGCATGACGTGATGCGTTGCATCCGGCATACCGGAACAGACACATCACGTCTTATAATGCACCCATTTCAATACCGGATAGATTCACCATGTCCACCAACCTTTCCAGAATTTTACCTGTCGAAAACATCGTCCTGGACCTTGAAGCCTCCGGCAAGCAGGATGTATTCGAACAAGCCGGGCTGATTTTCGAAAACAACGGCGGCCTGTCAGGCGCCATCGTCACAGCCAGTCTGCTGGAGAGGGAAAGCATGGGTTCCACGGGACTGGGCTACGGCGTCGCCGTACCGCATGGCCGCATCGATGGCCTGAAAACACCGGGCGCCGCTTTCGTCAGACTATCATCGCCCGTCGCCTTCGATGCACCTGATGGCAAGCCCGTCAATCTGCTGTTCTTCCTGCTGATACCACAAAACGTCACACAACAGCATCTGGAAATCCTTTCCGAAATCGCCGCCATGTTCTCGGACAGCCAGTGCCGCCATGCTCTGGCGACCGAAACGGATCAGGAACGTATCTATCGCATCATCACCACCTGGAAGCCCGGAGCGCCACTTCCCGAATAACCCTTTGCCGGAAATACTGCCATGTCGAACGCCAACACGCTCACCATACAGCAACTTTACGCCAGCAATCGTGATGTCCTGAAACTGTCGTGGTTTGCCGGACTGGACGGCGGCCACCGGCAAGTCTCGAGCAGCAGCGCGTCCGCCGCCGATCAGGTCGGCCACCTGAACCTGATCCATCCCATGCGCATCCAGGTATTCGGCCGTCAGGAAATCGACTATTACGAAAGGCTCTCTCCGGAATCGCGCGCCTATCTGGTACATGAAATCGCAGACTGCAATCCGCCGGCGCTGATCATCGCACGTGGTCTCGATGTTCCCGACGACATCCATTCCATATGCGACGCCAACAACATTCCACTGTTCACCACCCCGCTCACCGCTGCGGAAGTCATCGATTACTTGCGTGTCTATCTCTCCAAACAACTGGCCATGCGCATCATCATGCACGGCGTTTTCATGGATGTTTTGGGCGTAGGCGTCCTGATTACCGGAGACTCGGGGCTTGGCAAAAGCGAACTTGGTCTTGAGCTGATAACACGCAACCATGGTCTGGTAGCCGACGATGCCGTCGAATTTTCACGTATCGCGCCGAACATCATCGAAGGGCGCGCCCCGAAGCTGCTCCAGAACCTGCTTGAAGTCCGTGGTCTTGGCTTGCTCGACATCCGCGCCATCTTCGGAGAAACAGCCGTCCGGCGCAAAATGCAGCTCAAACTCATCGTGCACCTGACACGCAGCCGCGCAGGAGACGACAATATCGAACGATTGCCGATTCACTCGCCGACACAGGAAATACTGGGCCTGCCCATCCGGAAAACCGTCATACCCGTAGCCGCCGGCCGCAACATCGCCGTTTTGCTGGAAGCGGCCGTCAGAAATACCATCATGCAATTACGCGGATTCAATACCATGGAAGAATTCATGGAACGCCAGCGAAAAGCCATGACCGGCGACAAATGAAAGCTCATCCGTGCAAATATTGAAGCAAATCACATTTTTGTCACAGTGTTATGATAATCTACGACTGTCGATTCATCATTGTCCGATTGGATTCACGTGCAAATCATACTTATAACCGGCATTTCCGGCTCGGGAAAATCAGTCGCCCTCAATGCGCTTGAGGATGCAGGCTATTTTTGCGTCGACAACCTGCCGCCTGTTCTGCTTCCGAAACTGGTAGCGACACGGCTTGATGAAAATTCCGACAAACTGGCGGTTGCCGTCGATTCCAGAAGCGCCGGTTCGCTCGATGATCTGCCCAGAAGCATCCAGTCCCTGAAAGACCATGGTCATGAAGTCCGTGTCCTCTTTCTCACGTCGGATACGCAATCGCTCATCACCCGATTTTCGGAAACGCGGCGCAGTCATCCTCTTTCGCACCGCCACCACAAAAACACCCCCTTATCGGATGACCGTACACTGACGGAAGCCATCCGCGAAGAACGGGAACTGATGGCCGACATTCAAATGATCAGCCATGTCATCGACACATCCAATTCCAGCGCAAACGAATTGCGTAACCGTGTCAAGGAACTGGT
Organism: Oxalobacter formigenes; assembly: GCA_949290765.1. Lineage (GTDB taxonomy): Bacteria > Pseudomonadota > Gammaproteobacteria > Burkholderiales > Burkholderiaceae_D > Oxalobacter > Oxalobacter formigenes_E. The sequence continues at coordinate 9,288 of CASETG010000053.1, forward strand.
CAACATCGAACAGGCGCCACTGACACTGCACTTCGAATCATTCGGTTTCAAGTTCGGCGTTCCGCTGGATGCCGACATCATGTTCGATGTCCGGTGTCTGCCGAATCCCTATTACGATACCCGCCTGAGGCATCTGACCGGCAAGGATGCCGCCATCCGCGCTTTCATGGAACAACAGCCCGAAGCAGCCGAACTGCTGGAGGACATCCGCAGTTTCATCGAAAAATGGCTGCCCTCGTTCCGGCGTGACAACCGCAGTTACCTGACCATCGCGCTGGGATGCACCGGCGGACAGCACCGCTCCGTATACATGGTCGAACGACTGGCCGACCACTTCCGCAAATCCGAACAGGTCGTCACCCGCCACCGCGAGCTGAAAACATCGTAATCAGTCCGGAAACGCCAGACACCCCTGACGATTCGCTGCATCCAGCAGCTTTCTGACCGCCGCCGGCAAGGCCGCCAGATGCACCGAAGCGGCATCCTGCCAGACTTCGACATCGTCCCGCGCAACCGTTTCCACTCTGGACAACTTCACGACACAAGGCGTGATATGCAAGCGGAAGTGCGTGAAAACATGCACAAAAGGAGAAAGAAAAGCCATCGACTCCATCTCGCCCCATCGCGCAACCGCCTGCCTCACACGGCTTGCCATCCCCTCATCCGCCAGGATATCGCCATCCGGCTCCATCGCGATTTCCGGCAACGAATACAGACCGCCCCATATTCCCGATGCAGGCCGTTTTTCCAGCAAAATCCGGTCGTCCGCATACACCAGCAACATCACAACATGCCTGACCGGTATCGTTTTCTTCGCCTTTTTCACCGGCAACTCATCCACCCTGCCTTCCGAAAGCGCGACACATGTATCGGAAAAGGGACAATCCGGACAATCAGGACGCACCCGCGTGCACACCGTCGCGCCCAAATCCATCAACCCTTGCGTATAACTTTCGATATCCGACTCCGGCAGCAAATCGACCGCCATCTGCCAGAAACGCCTTTTCCCTTCCGCCTCCGTCACCGGATCGGCGATCCCGAAAACCCGCGAAAAGACCCTGACGACATTACCGTCCAGAATAGCCGCCCTGACACCAGACGAAAAAACCGCAATCGCGGCAGCCGTCGACCGACCGATACCCGGCAAACGTTCCAGCAAGGCGGGATCGGAAGGGAAAACCCCCTGATACTCTTCGACGACCCTCTTTGCGCACATGTGCAAATTGCGCGCCCGCGAATAATATCCGAGACCGCTCCAGCATTGCATGACCGCATCCAGCGGCGCATTCGCCAACGCAAACACATCCGGAAACAGCGTCAGAAAACGCTCGTAATAAGGAATGACCGTGGCGACCTGCGTTTGCTGCAACATGATTTCCGACAGCCATATCCGGTAAGCATCCCGCGTATGCTGCCATGGCAACGCATGGCGACCATGACGTTTTTGCCAGGCGACAAGCCTTGAAGCGAACGACACATCCGGTCTGCCACCCGGTTTTTCCGACACATCCATCAATCCCCCCATCCCCTGTCACGTGTCCCGTACAATTTCCCCATCCGCACATCCCGTTGGTATAGAATGCCGTCACCGGCACACCGGCCTTGCCGCATGACTGACCATCCGTTCCGCACACAACATGAAAAAATTTTTCAGGCACTGCAAAATCACGACATTCGCCCTTTTTCTCTTGTCCGCCATGCTGACCGGATGCACGAGCATGCCGTCCATGGAAACACTGGATTTCCTGTCGGACAAGACACCGCGCAGCTGCACAAGCAACGTCGACATCAGAGGGCGTTTTTCCATCCGCTACAAAATCGACGGTCGCGAAGAATCCCTGCACGGCAACTTCGACTGGAAACAGACAACGGATTATACCGTCATTACCCTGCTCTCTCCGCTGGGACAATCAATGGCGAGAATCGAGGTCACACCACAGCTGACGACCTTCACCGCCCCCGGACAAGCACCAAAAAGCGCCGCCAACACGGAAGAACTGATACGCTCCGAGCTGGGATGGACGCTCCCCGTCTCCGGACTGAGAGACTGGTTGCAGGGATGCGCCACCGACATGCAGAACCGTCCGTTCATCGCGACCCCGCAATCCAGACACGTCATCACACGTGAAGGATGGCAAATCGACTACATCAGCTGGATAGACGGTCCCGTCATGCCCCTGCCCAAGCGCATCGACCTGATAAAAGGCGGCAGCAACGCCATCGATGTCGATATCCACCTCAAGCTGGTCATAGACGAATGGCAATTCCCGAAATCGAAATAAGCGCGAAAGGCATACGCCATTGCCCCGCGCCGGCCAAGCTGAATCTTTTCCTGCATGTAACCGGTCGGCGTGACGATGGCTACCACCTGCTCGAGACAGCATTCCAGCTGATCGACCTGTGCGACAGTCTGCACTTCACCTGCCGCGACGACCGGCAAATCAGGCGAATCACACCGAACGGCGACATCGCCGAAAACGATGACCTGACCGTTCGTGCCGCGCGCCTGCTTCAGAACGCCGCATACCGCAAAAAAGGCATGCTTGTTCCCGGCATCGACATCGCACTGGAAAAACGGATTCCCGAAGGAGGCGGTCTCGGCGGCGGTTCATCCGATGCCGCCACCACCCTGATCGCACTGAACCATTTGTGGCACTGCTGCTTCGACCGGCGCGAACTGATGGCACTCGGCGTACAACTGGGCGCGGACATCCCCTTTTTCCTGTTCGGAGAAAATGCCTTCGCGCAAGGCATCGGCGAAAAACTGATGCCACTATCGACACCGGGCGGCTGGTTTGTTGTGATAAAACCACCCGTTTCCGTTCCGACCGCGACCATCTTTCGTGCAAACGAATTGACAAGAAATACAGAACCCATCAAAATGTTTGACTTTCCCGGTTTTTGTGAAAAGGCAGATCATTTCGGCAAAAACGATCTCCAGCCTGTCGCTGAAAAACTGTACCCGGAAATCGGAAAGGCACTTGACGAGCTGGGGCAATTCGGAAACGCCAGAATGACAGGATCAGGCGCATGCGTGTTCGCACGTTTCGCCAGCAAGACACAAGCACAGGAAGCCGCAGGAAGGCTTGCCGGAACATGGGAAGTTCTGCTCGCAGAAGGGCTAACACATCATCCGCTCAAATATCTTCTTGATAATAAAGGCGAATGATAGATTTTTTTCGATGCTCGGTTATAATACGGCACGAAATACAGCAGGGGAATCGCCAAGCTGGTTAAGGCACAGGATTTTGATTCCTGCATGCGAAGGTTCGAATCCTTCTTCCCCTGCCACCCGTTTTCCCGCGCCCGCCGCCAGGCGTATTTGCAACGAAATATTGTCGGCAAGTGACACAACGGGATTCGTTAGACGTTATGTGACTTTTAACCCAGTAACGAGATCGTCGCAGGAAATTCATGTCCGACAACAACTTAATGATTTTCACCGGCAATGCCAATCCGGCATTGGCCGCC
>CASETG010000054.1 GCA_949290765.1 Oxalobacter formigenes
AGATTGTCGAACAGGTTCCCGATCGTCGCCCCGCCCCGCTGACCCAGCGCCGACTGTGCATTCGCGTTCAATTGCGCCTGCGCCATCTGTTGCGCCGTGCCGGTGTCGATACCGGACTGCGCCATGGCGATAAGAGATTGCTTGGACTGTTCATCCGCCGTTCGCAAGTCAGACGCCGCCTGCTGCCCCAACGCCCTGGCCTGCACCAGACCCTCATTCGTTTTCTCTTGCAGGTTGGCATTCGATTCCACATCGGAAGAACCGCCCAGCAAACCATTACGCGCCAGCGCAAACCGGTTTGCCCGTTCCGCATCCGCATACTGGTCGTTGACTTCCTTCGCATTCAGGTCATAGACCGCCTGTTCCTGTTCGTCGTAGAGCTTTTCCCGCGAATCCGGTGTCACAGTTGTCAGTCCGTTATACAGGGAACCGCTGGCAATCGCATTGTTGATCTTGTTCCAGTCCAGATAAGACACCGACACCGGTTCATAAGTCGTGTACTTGCCCTCAAACGGCTTTGCGCCGCCTCCCAGATGCGTCACCCGTTTCATTTCCGTTCTCGTGGACATCGGATCGAACACGGTTCCATCCGCCAGATAATACGTTTTCGTCGGATCGTATCCGCCAGTGACCACGCTGTTTTTATCGACGGTGGTATAAGGCTTTGGATCGAAAATCGCATTGATCGCATCGACCGCCGCCTGAACCCGCGCCTGCCGCTGCGCTTCCAGCCGGGACGCCTCATTGCTGGAACCGCCCCCCTTGAAATACAGCCGTCTGCCATCCGGGCCGTAACCGTTGAACTGATTGACTATTCTCATAACTCCATCCTCATCGTCCGATAAACCGTCCGGTAACCGAAGCGCTTGTGAATCCGCTCCATCCCCCGCGAAACATGGCATTCGATCCAGTCAGCCCCCGCCTCACGGCAAAACCGTTTGACCGTGTCAAAGAATGCATCCATCACCTTTTTCAGATCGCGCCCGCCCATCGCCATCACATTGGCCGCCGTGGCCGACGGGTAATAAACGAACTCGATCGCCGTTGCCATAACGACATCCTCACCATCCCAGACCAGACAAACCACAACCGTGCCATCCCTCGCCATCCGGTACAGATCGACGACATCGAACTCACCATGCACAGCCTTGTCCACGACACGCTGGAAAAGCGGCTCTGCGTATCGCCAGATTTCCGGAATCTGCTCCGGTTTGTAAAACACCAGCCTCACAGCACCCCCAGCGCGTTGTAATACACCGTCAGCGCATCCAGCCTGAACGGCGCATCGGTGACATTTCGGAACCTGAAAGAAAACTCCGTCCCGCAACACTCCAGCGGAATCAGCCCGCCCCCGTAGGTATTGCCCACCACGCGGACTTCATTGGTAAACGCCTCCGGCTGGCGCGCATCCATACTGACCGACACCATGCACTCCCCTTCCATCGCCAGATCGATGCCATAGATATACTTCAGCACACCCGGCGACTTGAAATTCATCCATGGAATCTGAACCAGCACTTCATACGGCACACCGTCATCGGTATAACCCTCCTCATCCAGCAAAAACACCTCGTCCCCGCTGCGCAAATACAGCGCCCCTTCCAGCTCCGCCCAGGCATCGACAGAAACCGGCAATTCATACCGGCTCCATGCCGCAATCTTCGCGGTACGCGAAACGGAGTACACGAACACCTGCTTGTCAATGGCGCACATATACTTGCCGGTTCCATAGAAATAGGTGGCTTTCGGCATATCGACCCGGTTACGGATAGCCGGCCGCACCAGATCGTCGATCGGCGAACCGATATCCACATCCGACAATTTGGACACCAGCTGCATCGTCGTGATCGACCGGAAACCGTAATCCGACAGGAAATACAAATCCCCCGCGACAGTGGCCAGCGATTGCGGAAAAGACGACCCCACGTTTTCCACCGTCTCCGTCAGGCTCATCGCCGTCGGATCGGGATCGATCGCCCAGACCTGCGCCCCGTCACGCATCAACACCACCATGCTCGACTGATAAATACCCAGCGCTTTTGCTTCCCGCGCCCCGCGCGAATTGAGACCCGTCGGCAAAAAACCCGCATCCTCTTCCGCACTCCAGTCCGTCGGATCGCCCGTTTTCGAGAAACGCACCGTCTGCCCGTCCGGCGAAACGGCAAACAGCTTCGACGCCGCTTTCAGCACCGCCGCCGTGTGCGGACAATTCTCATCGGTAACCTGCGTAATCTCCCCGTCCGCCAGATAATGATGAAAACGCTCATCACCATGCCGCGCCGCGACATACAAATACCCGTTGAACACATCCACGAAATCGATCCCCGAAACAGCCTTGTGAACCGGCGTATAAACAACCTCCGGCTTATCTTCCCCGCCGCTTTCGCCACCTTCTTCACTGCCATCCGTTCCACTACTTTCCGTGCCATCCGTACTGCCGGAATCCGCCGTTTCACTGGCGCCTGACGCATCCGGTTCCTTTTCCTCCACCTGCGCGCACACCAGCCGGTGCGCCTCGAACAACGGATTTTCATGAACGACGGCATTTTCCCCGCCGTAAAACGTATGCAACCTGCCGAAAGCGGCGAACAAACCATGCGTACCCGCTTCCAGCGTCGCCACCTTCTTCAGCCCCGGCCGCTTCTCGGTCGCCAGCCCCGTCGTGACATGCGCGTTTTTCATCTCGACAAGCCGGTTCGCGTCCGACACCGCCGCGCCCTTGCGATGGTCTATCCCCAGATCGAACTTGTTGAACGTAATCGTCGCCATGACTACCTCACCACAAACCGGTAATCGCCATCCTCGCCGACGACCTCACCCAAAGACGCCAAAGACGGCTTCACGACATACCGGCGCCCCTCATGCTGTTTTGCCTTTTCCTTCGCCAGCAAGGCATTGAACGAAGCGGAAGTCGCCTGATACGACGGATGCCGGTAATGCACCTGCGCCATATAAATGGCATACAGCAGCACCAGCCGGTCAGGCACCCCGGGCCGGTCAGTATCCTGCGAAAAACGCGGCCTGCCCGCGATATACTCCACCAGCAAGCCATACCCCGCCCGGTCCGGCACTGGCCACAACTCGATCTGCCCGTTCAGCGTGTCATAACGCACCGGCTGTCCACGCGACGTATCTTCCCGATGCCGCTCCGTAATTCCCTGCACCAGCCGGTAACGGTTCTCTCCATCGACCAACCAGACCGAACGCACCAGACCGGGATCGATATCCTCATCCTCGTCATCGTTATGCCAGTCGTACAGATACGACCCCTTCTCCAGCGCGATCACCGTCTTTTTGCGCATCGGCTCCGGCTCCATCTGCGCATACACATACTCATGCGCTTCCCGCAAAAACGAATCCATCACCGCCCGGTTATTGTTCGAAGACGGCCCCTGCGCGACAAACCCCAGCCGCGCCTTCAGCTCCGTCATCAATTCCCCATACGTCCGGTAACGCTGAACCAGACTGTTCATCTAGTCATCTCCCCATACATCAACCGTCGCCCGATGCCGCGCCGCACACTCCCCGTAAAGCCCGATCACATCCACCATCCAGCCGGTCAGCTCGTCATAATCCCCGTCTGGTGGCGCCGGCAACGCCTTGCAGTCAGCCGCCAGACTACTGTCCAGCGGCGGCACGGTTGGCTGTATGGACGGCTTCGGCGAGGACGCGCAGCCGGTCAGGATCAGGATGGCACTCAACAAGCAAAGGACGATTCTTTTTCGCATCGGCAAGTTCCTTCTGCAAAGTATCAATTTCTTTTTTCAGTTCGTAAGTTTTTCTTACGTACTGATTTGATTCTTCGTTGATCATTTTCGTGGCGTCACGAAAATGGTCTGCATTGGCCTGCACGACTTCCGCTTTTTCAGCCTGATATGAGGACGACATACGCCACCCGTTGACCATCCAGCCAACTGCAAGACCACATACAAACACGGCGATATGGATAACAATACTTTTCATCTCATGAGACTCTTCAAGCCCGCATTACGCGGGCTTTGTCTTTTTCAGTAATTCGGAAACATCAATCGTTAGCGATACGGGCAGTCACGTTCCCAGACGGCAGAAAATTGACATTGCGTCCACGGTTGACGCTGACGTCTTCACACAGGTCTTTTAATCGACGGCGGAATTTGCGGTATTCTTCCAGTTGATAATGCATCGATTCGATTCTTAAACGTACCCCTTCCACGTCGTATCCTGCTTTTTCCAGTGCTGACAGCAAGTCCATTTCGGGTGCAGGGTTGCACTTATCCAAAAGGACGTCCACGGTCATCCATGCAGTTCTCCCGATGGTCCGTTTTGGCCTGGCACTTTCCAGCGGGTAGTTGTAGTTGGCTGGTATTGCCGGCACAAGTTCAGGCATGGTCTTGATGTATTCGCACGCTTCCTCGAACCGGTTTGCAGGCAAGTCCTTGTAGCTGGCCAGCCTGAAATGATTGTTGAAACGTGACCATGCGTAGGGGCGGTCTTTGCCGGAAGGAAAGCGCTCTGCGATGAGGGTGGACAGTTCGCCTTGCTGTGCTTTGGTAATGGTCAGCGAGTAGGCGCCTGTTTTCCGGATAGCAGGTAATACTTCGGACGTGACCCATTTACGGA
>CASETG010000055.1 GCA_949290765.1 Oxalobacter formigenes
CATGAGTTTCGTCGGGGCATTGCGCAAATGGATGGGCACATCGCGGCTTTTGTCCTTGCGGACAAAAGCGCGTGCCTGATTGTAGGCAATGTATCCGGCATTGCTTTTGGCGGCGACGGACAGGTAGATGACGGCTTGTGCCAGTGCCAGCTCACCTTCAGGACTGCCGAGTCGTTCGTAGGTCGTGGCGGCATCGTTGGCGATCTGGATGGCGCGCGGGTCGGCCAGTCCGATGTCTTCCCATGACATGCGGATGATGCGCCGTGCCAGATAGCGCGGGTCGACACCGCCGTCAAGCATCCGCGCCAGCCAGTAGAGCGCAGCATCGGGGTTTGAACCCCGGACGGATTTGTGGAGCGCGGAAATCTGGTCGTAGAAGTTGTCACCCTTGTTGTCGAAGCGGCGCATGACGTCTCCGAGGGTTTCGCGCAGGCGGTGTGCATCGACAGTTTGTTCTCCGGCAGCCATGGCGGCTTGTGAGGCGATTTCCAGATTGTTGAGCAAACGGCGTGCATCGCCGTCTGCGCTCATGATGAGCATGTCCTGTGCTTCGCGGGAGACCGACAGGCCTGGCAGTTCTTTTTCCAGTGCGCGTGCGATCAGTGTTTTGAGGTCGGTATCGTCCAGCGCTTTCAGGACATAAACGGCGGCGCGTGAGAGCAAGGCGTTGTTGACTTCGAAGGACGGGTTTTCCGTGGTGGCGCCGATGAAGGTGAACAGGCCGCTTTCGACATGCGGCAAAAAGGCGTCTTGCTGGCTTTTGTTGAAGCGGTGGACTTCATCGACGAACAATATGGTACGCCTGCCTGAATTTGAGCGGATCAGGGTGGCGCGTTCGACGGCATCGCGGATGTCTTTCACGCCGGAAAGTACGGCCGAGAGGGCCATGAATTCCGCGTTGAAGCCGTCTGCCATCAGGCGCGCCAGTGTTGTTTTCCCGACGCCGGGAGGTCCCCACAGAATCATGGAGTGCGGTTCACCGGATTCGAAAGCGGTGCGCAGGGGTTTGCCTGCACCAAGAAGGTGTTGTTGCCCGACGACTTCGTCGAGGGTTCGGGGGCGCATGCGTTCTGCCAGAGGTGCTTGGGACATGATGCGGTTGGCGATTGGAAAAAAGACTGTTGGAAATGGAAACAGTCTATATGATGGGGTACCGGTATGGCAAAAGTCTGTCCGCCGGATCGGGGTGTGACGGGTATTTTGATGAACATTCGGTAATCAGGAACGGGATTTTTTTTGGGTACACGGTGTTGCGGTGTCAGCAGGTGGATTAAGATGCAGGATGATTCGCAAGGATTTTGCAGGGAAGAACGATCATGAAAGAAAAAGAGGCAGAAGATTCACGGGATAGTGCGCTGACGGAAACGATGCTGGAGAGCAAGCTGGTTTACGAAGGCGGTTTTTTCGATGTGTACAAGGACAGAATCCGCTTGCCCGATGGTAGTGAGGCGACGCGTGAATATATCAGGCATCCCGGTGCGGTAGTGATATTGCCGCTGTTCGAGGACAAGACAGTGCTGATGGAACGACAGTTCCGTTATCCTTTGCATCGTGTGTTTATCGAGTTTCCGGCAGGCAAGATCGACAGGGGTGAGGACAGGTTGGCCAGTGCGATGCGAGAGCTGGAAGAGGAAACGGGTTATACGGCGTCGGATTGGCGGTATGTGACGACGATTCACAATGCGATCGGGTATTCCGACGAGCAGTTGTTCGTCTATCTGGCGCAGGGATTGAAGGCTGGAACGGCGCATTGCGATGAAGAAGAGTTCATTCAAACGTACAGAATGCCGCTGGATGAGCTGATGCAATGGGTAAAAGAAGGAAAAGTGAGCGATGTCAAAACCGTCATCGGCACTTTTTGGCTGGAAAAAATTGTCAGCGGTCAATGGGATGCTGAAAAAGTGCTGTAACGTCTTGAATTATGGTTTATGATGGGACAAGTCGTTTTTGAGGTACGGGTAGTGGTGCGGTATCAAAGACTGTCATTTCTGTTTTTGCTTCAGACGATGGTAAGGGCGCAAGCCGGGTTTAATTGAAATAGGAAATTGTAATGGCAACAGGTACTGTAAAATGGTTTAACGATGCAAAAGGCTTCGGTTTCATCACTCCCGATGAGGGGGGCGAAGATGTTTTCGCCCATTTCTCGGCGATCAAGGCGGACGGTTTCAAATCCCTGAAAGAAAACCAGCGTGTTTCTTTCGATATCATGACTGGCCCGAAAGGCAAACAGGCTTCCAATATCACTGTGATCTGATCGGACAGCAGGCAGATCCGGTTTTTTCAAGGTCATTTGCTTTTTGCAAATGAGTGGAGCGTTTTGCCGTCAGAACGGAAACATGACATCATGTTTCCGTTTTTTCATGTCGCAATATGGCGAAGGCACATGCCGAAGGGGCATGTTTTACGGTATGAAAGCGTCAGGAAGGTATCCTGAACATTTTTCGGAAAACGGCGTAAAGCCAGACAATGGCGCACAAGGTCCCGGCTGACAGGCTGATGGTGCCGACCGCCATGGTCAGATTCGGCCAGTCAAGCGAACACAGCATCATGGACAGGCTGCCGAAAAGCAGGGCGACGCATCCCCAGAGCGAGCCGACGGTTCCGTTGTCGGTATCCATCTGGTTCATGATGAGCATGGTGCCGGCAGGGCGGCAGGCACTGCCGAAAAAGGTGACCGGTACATAAAGCAGGGCGAAGGCGAAGGGATTGAGTGCGCCGAAAGACAGTATCAGCAAGCCGGATACGGCCACGCAGCCGAAACAGAGAGTCAGGAAAAACACGCGCGGAATGCGACGCAAAAACCGCATGTACAGCAGTGGCGCGAGCATGGCGAAACAGCCGTTGAAGGCGAAAAAGTAACTGTATTTTTCGGCAGTCAGTCCGAACATGTCGATGTAGATGAACGAGGA
>CASETG010000056.1 GCA_949290765.1 Oxalobacter formigenes
CAGGAAAAACACGCGCGGAATGCGACGCAAAAACCGCATGTACAGCAGTGGCGCGAGCATGGCGAAACAGCCGTTGAAGGCGAAAAAGTAACTGTATTTTTCGGCAGTCAGTCCGAACATGTCGATGTAGATGAACGAGGAAGTGGACAAAAATGACATGACCGGCATGACCATGAGTGAAAACACGATGAGCAATACCAGATAGCCTTTGTTGCCCAGAACGAATCCGATGCGTCCGAGAGACTGGAAGGCGGAACCTGCCGTCGGGTTTTCCAGGGTTTCTTTCAGAAACAGGGATATGAGCAGCGCAAGTATGCCGCAGGATGCCAGCACGATGAAAAGGCCGCGCCATGAGACGAATTTGAGCAGGAACGCGCCGACGACGGGCGCCAGCATGGGGCATAAAATGGTCAGTGTCTGTATCCAGACCAGCACGCGTTCCATGACCAGCCCTTTGAAGTTGTCCTTGACGATGGCCATGGAAACGGACTGGATGGCGCCGCTGCCGATGGCCTGGATGACACGACCGGCAATCAGGAGATAAATGCTGTCGGCCATGACGCAAGTGATGCTGCCGGCAATGTAGAGCGCCAGTCCCAGATAAAGGATGGGTTTCCTGCCGTATTTGTCGGTGAACGGGCCCCACAGCAGCATGGAAATGGCGAAGAACAGCATGAAAAAGCTGAGGGTGAAGTTCGTCAGTTCCGGTGTGGTCGAGAAAAAATCGACCATGCGCGGCATGGCGGGCAGATACAGGTCGATGGAGAGCGGGACGAACGCACTCAGAAATGCCAGAAAAATGATCAGTCCTTTTGCGCCGAACGGAAATACTCCGGGGCGTAATGCGTCGTTTTCTTCCTGCAACATAATGTGTCCGGCGTGGTTGATGTCATGCGCCGGTGCGTGAGGGCAAGAGCGATGCTCCGGCGTTTGTGCGGTTTCCTGTCTGGCGACCGGTTATGAAAGCGTACATTATAATGACCCTGAAACGTCAGGGTATGCTTCTGGTCAGATGCCGGTTCAGGGTGGACAGTGTAAATAAAGTTTCGTCGTCATGCAGTATCAAATTGTTACATGATACAGGTATGCCATGCGACAGCAGGCACGCGACCGCGGTGTATGGTTATGGCGTGATCAGCTTTCGTATGATATCGGGAAGCGGTGTCGATTTGCCGGTTACCTGATCGACCCAGACGACTTTCGAACCTCCGACGGCGCAGACGGTTTCCGGATCGTCGCAGCGCCTGATTTCCTGTACGATTTCAAAACTTGAACGTCCGGGGGAACCGGCATATGTCCTGATTTCGATGTCGCCCGGATAGGCAAGGGGGGCGTAATAGGTACAGTAGCAATGGACGACGACGGTTTCGGCGCCGGCTTTTTTGCCGCGACCGATATGAGAGTACCATTCGATGCGCGCCTGTTCGAGATAACGGAAGAAAACGGCATTGTTGACATGTCCCATGGCATCCATATCGCCCCAGCGGATGGGAATGCGCGAAGTGAAAACCAGTTTTTTCCCGGATAATGGATCGCTCGTCATTGCAGGTGATCTCCCATATGGTTTTGAATTGAACGGTTTACCGATATCATGTCATGATTTTGCGGTAATCTCCATTACCGTGAGTTTGGATAGACTGAATTTGTGTGAATGACTGAAAAAATGACGCAACAAGAATGGCCGGGCACGGGTGATTTCGGTCCGCGCGAGGCGATGGAATATGATGTCGTGATTGTCGGTGCAGGACCGTCCGGCCTGTCGGCAGCTATCAGGCTCAAGCAGCTGGCGCAGCGGCAGGGACAGGATTTTTCGGTATGTGTGCTTGAAAAAGGCTCGGAAGCCGGTGCGCATATTCTTTCCGGCGCCGTGATGGATCCCGTGGCGCTGACGGAACTGATTCCGGACTGGCGTGAAAAAGATGCGCCGGTATCGGTTGCGGTCGCCGAGGATCGTTTCCTGTTTCTTGGTGAGAAAAGCGCCTGCAAAACACCGGGCTGGATGTTGCCGGAAGTGTTGCACAACAAGGGCAACTATGTGGTTTCGCTGGCCAATCTGGTACGCTGGCTGGCGCAGCAGGCCGAAGAGCTGGGCGTCGATATTTTTCCGGGATTCGCGGCTGCCGAGGTGCTGTATGATGACTCGGGCGCGGTCAAGGGAGTCGCCACCGGCAATATGGGGATCGGTCGTGACGGCAAGCCGACGGACGCTTTCCAGCCGGGGATGGAATTGCATGCGCGTTATACGCTGTTTGCAGAAGGCGCAAGGGGGCATCTCGGACGTCAGGTCATCGAACGGTTCAATCTGGACAGGGGGCGTGATCCGCAAAGTTATGCCATCGGCATCAAGGAAATCTGGAAGGTCAGGCCGTCCGTCCACCAGCCCGGTCTGGTGATCCATACCGCAGGTTGGCCGCTGGATGCGGGAACATATGGCGGTTCGTTCATGTATCACATGGATAACAATGAAGTCGCCGTCGGTTTCACGCTGGGACTGGGGTATCGCAATCCGTATATGTCGCCGTTCGGCGAATTCCAGCGTTACAAGACCCATCCGGCTATCCGGCGTTTTCTGGAGGGTGGTGAACGGATCGCCTACGGTGCGCGTGTCATTGCGGCAGGCGGTATTCAGGCGTTGCCCGAAATGGTGTTTCCGGGTGGCGCGCTCGTCGGTTGCGATGCAGGTTTCATGAATGGCGGACGGCTCAAGGGTATCCATACGGCGATCAAGTCGGGGATGCTGGCGGCCGATGCGCTTTGCGGTGCGCTCGCGGAAGGCAGAGGACGTGATGTCTTGCAGGCGTATCCCGACGGGTTCAAGCGTTCATGGTTGTATGACGAGTTGCTCAGGGTGCGCAATTTCAAGCCCTGGATGGGCAAGAATCTGTATTGGGGTACCCTGATGTTCGGTATCGATCAGGTGATTTTCCGTGGAAAGGCGCCCTGGACGCTGCATCGCACGAAAGCCGACCATGAATATCTGTTGCCTGCTTCTGCCTGCAAGCCGATCGATTATCCCAAACCCGATGGCAAACTGACGTTCGATATTCCGTCCTCGGTTTATCTGTCGGGTGTGATGCACGAGGAAAACCAGCCGGTGCATCTGGTGCTCAGGGATCGCGAGGCGCCACTGAACGTCAACTGGCCGGTTTATGCCGCTCCGGAAACGCGCTATTGCCCGGCGGGCGTGTATGAATATCATCAGGATGCCGACGGCAAGGTGCGCATCCAGATCAATGCGGCGAACTGCATGCACTGCAAGACATGCGACGTCAAGGATCCGGGCCAGAATATCATCTGGATGGCTCCTGAAGGCGGTGGCGGTCCAAATTATCCCGATATGTAAGGTATTTGCGGAAAAATAAAGCCGTTTTTGTGTCTTTTGCGCGGTTTTTGTGAACGGACGGGGTTTGTACCGCGAGGGATGTTGTAAGATAAAACGAACTTTCCCTTGCGATGCGGACAGTCGGTTTTTCAAGGAGGCGCGATGCACGATGCGGTAACACCTGACGGGATGCTGGAACAGGTCATTTCCGGAGATTGTCACGATCCGTTTTCCGTTCTGGGGATGCACGCCGAAAACGGCAGGCTGGTGGTCAGGGCGTTGTTGCCGGGCGCCGTTTCCGTTTCCGTGGTCGCCACATCGCCGGACGCGCCAGTGTTTCCCATGCGGCAGGTGGGGGATACGATGCTGTTTGTGGCGGAAATCACGACGGTTCGCGAACCGTTTCCTTATCGTCTCGATGTCGATTGGGGCAGTCATCGGCAAGTGCTGGAAGATGCCTACCGCTTTGCGTGTGTGCTGGGCGATATGGATGTCTGGTTGCTTTCGGAAGGCACACATCATCGCCCTTATGAACGTCTGGGGGCTCATCCTGTGGTGATGGATGGCGTTTCGGGCGTCAGTTTCGCGGTCTGGGCGCCGAATGCACGGCGGGTATCGGTCGTCGGCGATTTCAACAGCTGGGACGGACGTCGCCACATGATGCGCTATCGCTACGAGTGCGGTGTCTGGGAAATTTTCGTTCCGCATGTCGCAGAGGGCGATCTGTACAAGTACGAAATCAAGGATGTGGATGGGGAAATCCGTCTGAAAGCCGATCCGTATGCCTTCCGCTCACAGCTTCGCCCCGATACGGCTTCGATCGTGCATCATTTGCCGCCGCTCATTCCTTCGGACGAGGCGCGCCGGAAAGCCAATGCGCTCGATGCTCCGGTCAGCATTTACGAGGTGCATCTCGGTTCGTGGCGTTTGCCGGACGACGGGTGGCGCTGGCTGACGTATCGCGAGCTGGCGCAGCAGCTGATTCCATATGTCAAGAGTCTGGGATTCACCCATATCGAACTGATGCCGGTCAATGAGCATCCGCTGGACGATTCATGGGGGTATCAGTCAACCGGTATTTATGCGCCGACGGCGCGTTATGGCTCGCCGGATGATTTCCGTCATTTCGTCGCGACGGCGCATGAGGCCGGTATCGGGGTGATTCTGGATTGGGTGCCCGCGCATTTTCCGGCGGATGCGCATGGTCTTGTCCGTTTTGACGGGACGGCGTTGTATGAGCATGCCGATCCCAAGGAGGGGATTCATCAGGACTGGGGCAGTGTGATCTATAACTACGGGCGTACCGAAGTCGGTAATTATCTGGTGGGCAATGCGCTTTACTGGGTCGAACGGTATGGCGTCGATGGTTTGCGGGTCGATGCCGTCGCGTCCATGCTTTATCGTGATTACAGTCGTGCACCCGGCGAGTGGATACCGAACAAGTATGGCGGACGCGAGAATCTCGAAGCGATCGCTTTTCTGCGCCGACTCAACGAAACGATAGGGACGGAGCGGCCGGAAGCTGTGACGATGGCTGAAGAATCGACCAGTTTTCCGGGCGTGACCCATCCGGTATGGGATGGCGGGCTGGGATTCCACTACAAATGGAATATGGGCTGGATGCACGATACCTTGTCCTATATGAGTGAGGATCCCGTTTATCGCAAGTACCATCATGACAAGATGCGTTTCGGCATGATGTATGCCTACTCGGAAAATTTTATTTTGCCGTTGTCGCACGATGAGGTCGTGCATTGCAAGGGTTCGCTGATCGGCAAGATGTCGGGTGACGACTGGCAGCGTTTTGCGAATCTGCGTGCCTATTTCGGGTTCATGTGGGGATATCCCGGCAAGAAGTTGCTGTTTATGGGCGGGGAGTTC
>CASETG010000057.1 GCA_949290765.1 Oxalobacter formigenes
TCAGGTGGATGTCAATTTGAAGGTGACTGAAAAACCGACAGGTAACCTGATGCTCGGCGCCGGTTTCTCCCAGGAAGACAAACTGCTTTTGTCCGGTTCCATCGAACAGCAGAATTTCGCGGGTACAGGCAATGACGTGGCGTTGAACGTCAATACCAGCAAACGATACAGGACGATCGCCATTACACAGAATACGCCGTATTTTACGGATGACGGCATCAGTCGTCGCTACGAACTGTTTTACCGTACCATCCGGCCGCCATTGATCAATGACAACGATTACAAGGTGGAAACGCTGGGTGCCAACATCAAGTTCGGCGTACCGTTTACAGAAGTGGATCGCGTGTTCTTCGGTGTCGGGGTTGAAAGGAACTCGCTGGAGACCTATTGGGACAGTCCGCAGCGTTACAAGGATTTCGTAAGGGATTTCGGCGATGGCGAGGAGGCTACGGCCTACGGTATTCCGTTTACGGTCGCATGGGCACGGGATAGCCGGGACAGTTCGCTGGTGCCGACCAAGGGGCGTTACCAGAAAGCCAATTTCGAGGTGTCCCCGTTGGGTGATATGAAATATTACAAGGCGTCGTACCAGCACCAGTACTTTTTCCCGCTGTTCTCAGGCAGTACATTGGCGCTGAATGGTATGATTGACTATGGTAAGGGATTAGGGGGCAAGCCTTATCCGGTATTCAAAAACTTTTATGCGGGTGGTATAGGAACAGTCCGTGGGTATGAAAGTTCGTCGCTGGGCCCTGTCGAATACGACTGGGAAGGTGATCGCGAATATCTCGGCGGTGCCAAACGTGTTGTCGGTAATGTCGAACTTCAATTCCCGGTGCCGGGTATGGGGGGTGACAAGACCTTGCGCTGGTTCTTCTTCTTCGACGGCGGTAATGTCTTTGCCGATGAAGACAAGTTCGATTTGGGCGACCTGCGTTATTCGACCGGTTTCGGTGTCAGCTGGGTTTCCCCGATGGGACCGCTCAAGCTGAGTTATGGTCTTCCGCTTAATGCCAAGGACGGTGACCGCAAGGAAGCGTTCCAGTTCCAGCTGGGTACCGGTTTCTGATGAATTGGTGGCATAATCATATTGTCGATTCTTTTTTTGGAGAAGCAAGTTGAAAAATCTGGCTAAAACATTCATGTCCGCAAGAAAAGCGGTAGTGCTGGCGTTTTGTCTGTGCGCATTCGGATTGGCCAACGCACAGGAATACAAGGTCGGTTATATCAATCCGGACCGGATCATGAGTGAATCCGCGCCCGCCAAGGCCGCCGAAAAGAAACTGGAAAACGATTTTTCCAAACGGAATCAGGAATTGCGCGATACCCAGGCACGCCTGAAATCCATGGGCGAAAAACTCGACAAGGATATGGCTGTATTGTCGGAATCGCAACGTATCAAGCGCCAGCGTGAACTGGCCGACCTGAGCCAGGATTTTCAGCGCAAGCAGCGTGCATTCCGTGAAGATTTCATGCAACGTCGCAACGAGGAAATCGCCAAGGTTTTCGATCGTGTGAACAAGGAAATCAACCGGATTGCCAAGGAAGGCAAATATGACCTGATCGTTCAGGATGCCGTTTATATTTCCCCTCGCGTCGATATTACCGACCAGGTACTGAAAGCGCTTAACCAGTAATATCCAGACGAACCAGAATGGCGATCACTCTTGAAGAACTGGTTGGCCGCTTCGGCGGCCAACTGATCGGTGACGGCCGTATTCCGGTAGTCGGATTCGCGCCGCTGGACAATGCCGATACAGACCATATCACCTTTTTGACCAATCCGCGTTTGCGCAATGAAGTCAGCAGCTGCAAGGCAGCCGCGCTGATCATTTCACCCAAGGACAACCAGCTGGTCGGCGACCTGTTCGGCGGTGCGCGGATCATCACCAAAAATCCCTACGCCTATTTCGCGAAAGCCGCACAGCTTTTCGTCAGCCTCAAGGCGGTTCCGCCCGTTCCCGGTATTCATCCGAGTGCCGCAATCGATCCGTCGGCGAAAGTGGCTGCCAGCGCGACGATCGGCCCGTTCGTCACGATCGAGGCTGGCGCGGAAATCGGCGAAAATTGCCTGATCGAAGCGGGCTGCTTTATCGGAAAGAATGCGAAAGTCGGTGCCGGATGCCATTTTTTCCCCAGAGTCGTGTTCATGTACGGTTGTGAAATCGGGGAAAGGGGCGTTTTGCGACCTGGTGCTGTAATCGGTTGCGAAGGTTTCGGTTTTGCCAACGAAGATGGCGTCTGGATCAAGATTCCGCAAACCGGCAGGGTTGTCATCGGCAACGATGTCCAGATCGGTGCCAATACGACTGTCGATCGGGGCGCCTTGTCGGATACGATTATCGAAAACGGCGTCAAGCTCGATAACCAGATACAAATCGGACACAATTGCCATATCGGAGAAAATTCGGCGATGGCCGGATGCGTCGGCGTGGCCGGTAGCGCGATATTCGGCAAGAATTGTACCGTGGGCGGTGCGGCCATGATCGGCGGGCATTTGACGATCGCGGATCGCGTGCATATCACGGCAGCCAGCGTCGTACAGAGTTCGGTCAAGGAGGCCGGGGTTTATTCCGGCTTCTACCCGCTTGCCAAACATGCCGAATGGGAAAAGACGGCTGTTCTGACCCGTAAACTGGGAGCCATGCGTGATAAAATCCGTGAACTTGAAAAAACCATCCAATCAATGACCAAAACAGAAAAATGAAGAGCTTGAATATTCATCAGATCAGGGAGTTGTTGCCGCATCGTTATCCCATGCTGTTGGTAGATCGTGTGCTGGACTGGGAAGCCGGCAAGAAGATTACGGCGATCAAGAACGTGACTGCCAATGAAGAATTTTTCAATGGACATTTCCCGAATCATCCGGTGATGCCGGGTGTACTGATTATCGAGGCACTGGCACAGACGGCCGCCATTTTCGCGTTCATGTCTTACGCCAGCAAGCTCGACAAGGATGCACTGGTATATTTCGCGACAATCGACAGTGCACGTTTCAAACGGCCTGTCGAACCGGGTGATCAACTGGTCATGGAAGCGGAACTCATCCGCAGTTCGCGCGGCATGTGGAAATTCAGAACCCGTGGTCTGGTGGACGGACAGCTTGCCGTCGAAGCGGAACTGATGTGTGCCATCCGTGGAGGCGTGGTGGCTCAGAAAGCGGAATCCTGATGGCTATTCATCCTACTGCAATCATCGATCCGAAAGCGGAGCTGGACAGCTCCGTGGAGGTCGGTGCCTATTCCGTTATCGGTCCCCATGTCAGAATCGGTGCGCGCACGCAAGTGGGACCTCATGTCGTTATCGAAGGGCATACAACCATCGGTGAAGACAACCGTATTTTCCAGTTCGCCTCTCTTGGCGGAATACCGCAGGACAAGAAATACGCCGGTGAACAGACGAGACTGGAAATCGGAGACCGCAATACCATTCGGGAATTTTGCACCTTCAATCTGGGAACGGTTCAGGATGAGGGGGTTACCCGTCTGGGAAACGACAACTGGATCATGGCTTATGTTCATCTGGCACATGATTGCCAGGTCGGGAACAATACCATTTTCGCCAACAGTGCCCAGCTGGCAGGGCATGTCCATATCGGAGACTGGGTCATTCTCGGCGGTTTTACCCTGATTCACCAGTTCTGCCGTGTCGGCGCACATGCCATGACAGGTTTCGGTTCGCATATTTCGCAGGATATCGCCCCGTTTTTGATGGTTTCCGGCGTACCGGCAGCGACTTACGGCATCAATGCGGAAGGCTTGCGCCGTCGCGGATTCACTCCGGAACAGATTACGGATATCCGGCGTGCCTACAAAACGGTTTACCGTTCCGGTCTTTCGCTGGACGATGCCAAGCGGAAACTGCTGGAAGATGCGGAAGGCGCGCCTGCATCTGCCGACTATATCCGCCAGATGCATGCCTTTATCGAAAGCGCGCAAAGAGGCCTGTTGCGCTAGTCATGCCATGAAAGGCCATGTCCCGCCCTTGAAAGGAACCGGCAAATGAGAACGATTGCCATGGTTGCCGGAGAAACATCGGGTGACATGCTCGGTGAGACGCTGCTGTCTGCGTTGCGTCCGCAACTGCCTGATACCCTGATGCACGGTATCGGTGGTCCGAGGATGGCACGGTACGATTTTGTTAGCAACTGGCCGATGGAAAAGCTGGCCGTCAACGGACTTTTCGAAGTGTTGACTCACTACCGGGAAATCCGGGGTATCCGCAATCATTTGCGCGATCATTTGCTCGCGGAAAAACCCGATGTCTTTGTCGGCATCGATGCACCGGAATTCAATCTGGATCTGGAAGTTTCACTGAAGAAGGCCGGTATCCGTACTGTACATTTCGTCAGTCCGTCCATTTGGGCATGGCGCAGCGGACGCATCAAAAAAATCGCCGAAGCTGTCAACCGCATACTGGTGCTCTTTCCCTTTGAGGAAACTCTTTATCAGAACGCAGGCATTCCGGTTACCTGTGTCGGTCATCCGCTGGCAGAACGTATTCCGATGCGCTCCGATATGCATGCGGCACGCGACAGTCTCGGGTTGGCGGCGGACAAACCTGTCATCGCCATCTTGCCGGGCAGCCGGATGTCCGAACTCAAGTACAACAGTGTGCCGTTCATCGAAGCGGCGAAAATCCTGTTGCAGCGCGATGCGGATATCCAGTTCATCATTCCCATGGCCGGAGATGAGCAACTCGCATATTTCACACGTCTGATGAAGAGCGCGCGGCTTGATGGATTGCCTCTGAAAGTGATGAAGGGCCAGTCGCATACCGCTATTTCGGCATCCGATGCGGTACTGGTGGCATCGGGTACGGCAACGCTGGAAGTGGCGCTTTTCAAGAAACCCATGGTGATCGCTTACAAACTGATGCGGGCCACATGGGAAATCGCGCGTCATATCGTCAAACCACCGGTCGGATTGCCCAATATTCTGGCAGGCGAAATGATTGTGCCGGAGTTGTTGCAAAACGATGCGACAGGAAAAGCGCTTGCCGATGCCTTGTGGTTCCAGCTCACCGACGAGGAAAACCGCCGTCAACTGCAAGAGCGGTTCGTCGCCATGCATTATTCCCTGTTGCGCAATACGGCGCAGACCAGTGCGCAAGCCATTCTGGACGTGATGAAAGAAAATGGCTGACAGACCGTCCGCTTGCACCACCTCGTTGTCGTTGCCGTTTGAAGAAGATATCCTGCATGTCGGCAGGCGGATATGCGGCGTCGATGAAGCCGGGCGCGGACCAGTCGCCGGGCCGGTTTTCGCGGCTGCGGTCATCCTCGACCCTGACAATCCTGTCGCAGGTTTGCGTGATTCGAAAAAACTCTCTGAAAAACGGCGCGATGAACTTGCACATGAAATTCGGGAAAAAGCGCTGGCCTGGGCGATTGCGGAATGCTCCATCGAGGAAATCGATACCCTGAATATTCTTCAGGCATCCATGCTGGCGATGAAACGTGCCATCGAAGGCTTGCCCGTTTTGCCGGAACAGGCATTGATAGACGGAAATCGCTGCCCTGTCGGACTGGCGATTCCGGCGACAGCCATTGTGCGTGGCGATGACAAGGTACCCGCGATTTCGGCAGCGTCCATTCTGGCGAAAACTGCCAGGGATGCGGTGATGATGACGTTGCATGCACAGTACCC
>CASETG010000058.1 GCA_949290765.1 Oxalobacter formigenes
GTTTTTCGTGTTAACGGATCAGGCGCTTGGCATCATGCGCAATACGGATGCGACATCGCTCGCATTGACATTGGTCATTCCACGCAACTGGCGTTTGACTTTGGTGGTTTTCTTGGTCAGGATGTGGCGTTTGAAAGCCTGTCCGCACTTGACGGTACCACCCGGACGAACGCGAAAACGTTTTTTCGCGCTGCTTTTGGTTTTCATTTTTGGCATATCAATTCCTGTCCTCTCGGACAGCTCCATTTTTATATGATCGCAGGTGGCAACACACCTGTTGCACTTGCATGCCTGCTCTCACTTGTTTTACAGCGAAACCGCTGTCTCCATTCCGCCGCCTGCCGGCGACGGAAACAGATTCTATTTCTTTTTGCGGGGGGCCAGCACCATCACCATCTGGCGACCTTCCATCTTCGGAAACTGTTCAACCTGACCATAAGGCTCAAGATCCTGTTTCAGACGTTCCAGCATTCTGAAACCGATATCCTGATGCGCCATCTCACGTCCACGGAAACGCAACGTGATTTTGCACTTGTCCCCATCTTCCAGAAACTTGACCAGATTGCGCAGCTTGATATTGTAGTCCCCTTCATCCGTACCCGGACGGAACTTGATTTCCTTGACGGAAATCACCTTCTGCTTCAACTTGGCTTCATGCGCCTTTTTCTGCTCGGCATACTTGAACTTGCCGTAATCCATAAGACGACATACCGGAGGACGGGCATTCGGTGCGATCTCCACCAGATCCACATCGGCTTCTTCAGCCAGCCTGAACGCTTCCTGAAGACTTACGATACCCACCTGCTCATTGTCCACACCCAGCAGGCGGACTTCCTGAGCCGTAATTTCGCCGTTGATGCGATGAGACTTGTCGGTAGCTATGTTGACTCCCTGCTTATCAAATCAAAAAAAGCTGTTCACGTGCAAATCACTGTTTTGCACGAATTTCATTATCCATACGCATCATCAGTTCGTCGACCGTCATCACACCGAGATCGACGCCGCCGCGCGCACGAACAGCAACCGTGTTCCCGTTTTTCTCCTTATCGCCGACAACCAGCAAATAAGGCACCTTGTTTACGGAATGATCGCGTATTTTATAGGTAATCTTTTCGTTTCGCAAATCGGCTTCGACCCGGAAACCCGCTTTTTTCATTGTTTCGACCACACTTTTCGCGTATTCCGACTGACCGTCCGAAATATTCAGAACGACGGCATGAACAGGCGCAAGCCACAGCGGCATGGCACCTGCGTGATTTTCAATCAGAATCCCGATAAACCGTTCCAGCGAGCCCAGAATCGCACGGTGAATCATGACCGGTATCTTGCGGGTATTGTCTTCCGCAACATATTCGGCGCCCAGTCGCATCGGCATCGAAAAATCGACC
Organism: Oxalobacter formigenes; assembly: GCA_949290765.1. GTDB lineage: Bacteria > Pseudomonadota > Gammaproteobacteria > Burkholderiales > Burkholderiaceae_D > Oxalobacter > Oxalobacter formigenes_E. The sequence continues at coordinate 1,389 of CASETG010000058.1, forward strand.
TGAATCGTACCGCACTGCCACATACGGCCGATGGCATCCCGCAAGGTATATTCGATCTTCGGCCCGTAAAACGCGCCGTCCCCCGGAGACAGTTCATAGTCGCAACCCGAACGCTTGAGGGACTCGATAAGCGCATTTTCAGCCTTGTCCCAAGCCTCGTCGGAACCGACCCGTTTTTCAGGACGGGTCGCGACCTTGTAGATGATGTCCGTAAAACCGAAATCGCGATAAACCTTCTTGAGCAAGTCCGTAAAGGCTACGCATTCATCCAGAATCTGGTCTTCCGTACAGAAAATATGACCGTCGTCCTGAGTAAAACCGCGAACACGCATCATGCCGTGCAGCGAGCCTGATGGTTCGTTGCGATGGCACTGGCCGAATTCCCCGTAACGCAACGGCAATTCACGATAGGAATGCAGACTGGAGCGATAAATCTGGACATGTCCCGGACAGTTCATCGGCTTGATGGCATACACACGGTTTTCGGATTCCGTGGTGAACATGTTTTCCTTGTAGTTGTCCCAGTGGCCGGATTTTTCCCACAATGAACGATCCAGAATCTGCGGACCTTTCACTTCCTGATAACCGTTATCCTGATAGACCTTGCGCATGTACTGTTCGACCTGTTGCCAAATCGTCCAGCCTTTGGCATGCCAGAAAATAAGACCTGGCGCTTCGTCCTGGAAATGGAACAAATCCAGCGCACGCCCCAGACGGCGGTGATCCCGTTTTTCCGCCTCTTCCAGCATATGCAGATACGCTTCCTGGTCTTCCTTTTTGGCCCAGGCGGTACCGTAGATGCGCTGCAGCATTTCGTTTTTGGAGTCCCCCCTCCAGTATGCACCTGCGACACGCATCAGCTTGAACACCTTGAGCTTGCCATTGGACGGTACGTGCGGACCGCGGCACAAATCCGTGAATGCACCACTGGTATAAAGAGAGACATCTTCGTTTTGCGGAATGGACTCGATAATTTCCGCCTTGTAATCTTCGCCAATCGACTTGAAGTAAGCGACAGCCTCGTCACGTGGCAATACCTTACGAACGACCGGTTCGTTCTTGCGGGCGAGTTCGGTCATTTTCTTTTCAATCGCCTGCAAATCCTCCGGCGTGAAAGGCCGCTTGTACGAAAAATCGTAATAAAAACCGTTTTCGATTACAGGTCCGATCGTTACCTGCGCATCCGGATACAGCTGTTTGACGGCATAAGCCAGCAAGTGCGCGGTCGAGTGCCGCATGATATCCACACCATCCGCATCCCGATCGGTCACGATCGCCAGATCGACATCCCTGTCGATCATGTACGACGTATCGACCAGTTTATCGTTTACCCTGCCTGCCACAGCGGCCTTGGCCAATCCACTGCCGATGGATGCCGCCACCTGCGCAACCGTCACCGGCTCGCTGAATTCCCGTTTCGAGCCATCGGGAAGCCGAACTGAAATCATCTTGATCTCCAAATCCAACACAAAAAGACGGCACAAGACCGTCATGAACCATCCGCAACAAAAAAACAAACGCGGCCCCGCCGCGTTCGCAGGTCATCCGCCAACCGGTTCATCTTTACGGACAAACCGCTTTTTCCGGAGCGACGTTACAAAGTACAAACTTTAGCACAGAAGCACGAAAAACGCGCATCCGAAACCAAAAAACGGCGATGCTCCGCATGACATGAATGCCATGCCTCGCGCACCATTCACGGGACACGTACCACACCCGGACGCTGCGACAATCACCCCGTACGCGAAAAACAACAGACACCACCTGCGGGCACCGGCAAAAAAAATGCCGTGCTGACCAGCACGGCATTTATGGAATTTGGTAGGCACGATTGGACTCGAACCAACGACCCCTACCATGTCAAGGTAGTGCTCTAACCAGCTGAGCTACGCGCCTAAAGATGTCATTATAGCCGCAAAAATATTATTTGCACAATACCTGCACCCATTCGTTGCCAAAAAACAACAAATCACAGCACAGCCTCCTGTTTTTACGTACTGACAGGTTTTTCAAACCTGCGGGCATACACCGTGCATCTTGTCGTGTCACAATCGTTTTCGCTCACGCAGCTTATGCCGTTTGTCCGATACACACGGCGATTTCCGTTTTTTCCGGCACTTTTCCTGTTATATCTCCGCATGGGTCCAAATCCGGTTTATAGTGTCAAATGATTGTTGCAAAACATTTTCCGCATTCACAGTGACAACTTTTATCCTGCCGTTTGCCATGAACACAACCAGTCTCGTCCATACCGCCGCCTTCAACAAACTTGCCAAACACGCCGAAGATGCACGCACATGGTCACTGAAAACGCTCTTTTCAAACCATCCGGAACGTTTTCCGGCCATGACATTGACGGCAGGCGGATTGTTTCTCGATTTCTCGAAAAACTTCCTGACAGACGAAACGATGGAACTGCTTTTCGAACTGTCACGACAATGCCGTCTGGAAGAACAGCGGGAGGCCCTGTTCAACGGCGACGAAATCAATACGTCCGAACACCGCGCCGTACTGCATACGGCACTGCGTGCGCCACGCAGTGAAACGGTCATGGTCAACGGCAAAAACATCATCGAGGATATCCAGTCGGTACTGGAAAAAATGCGCCTGTTCACTGAAAAAGTGCATGCCGGTGAATGGAAAGGCTATTCGGGCAAGCCGGTCACCGACATCGTCAACATCGGTATCGGCGGCTCCGACCTGGGGCCCCGTATGGTCTGCCAGGCACTGCGCCCTTTCCATACCAGGGGCCTCAACGTGCATTTCGTCGCCAATGTCGATGGTCACGACCTGGATGCCGTCCTGCAAAAAGTCAACGCGGAAACAACCTTGTTCATCATCGCGTCCAAGACGTTCACGACGCTGGAAACCATCCTCAACGCCCATGCGGCACGCAGCTGGTTCCTCAATTACGGTACCATCCGTGATCTGCACCGGCATTTCATCGCCATTTCGACCAATACGGAAGCCGTCGCACGATTCGGTATCCCTGCCGAAAACCTGTTTCCTTTCTGGGACTGGGTAGGCGGACGCTATTCCGTCTGGTCCGCAATCGGCCTGCCGGTCATGCTGGCTGTCGGCTACAACCATTTCACCGAGTTTCTGGCGGGTGCACATGCCATGGACGTTCATTTCCGGTACGCGCCGCTGGCATCGAACATGCCGGTCATTCTCGGACTCATCGCCATATGGAATCGCAATTTCCTGGGCTTTTCTTCCGTTTCCATCGCACCCTATTTGCAAGATTTGTTCAGCTTCCCGAATTACCTTCAACAGCTCGAAATGGAAAGCAACGGCAAACAAATCCAGAAAAACGGCAAACCCGTAGAATATGACAGCTGCCCTGTCATCTGGGGCAATATCGGCACCAACGGGCAACATGCCTATTTCCAGTTGCTGCATCAGGGAACCGATATCATTCCTGTCGATTTCATCACGGCGCTGACACCGCACCATACCCTGCCAAAACATCACGCCGCCCTGCTGGCAAACTGTTTCGCACAATCCGAAGCGCTGATGCGCGGCAAGACCGCCGAACAAGTCAGGGACGAACTTTCTGCGCAGCATATGGACGCCGGAGAAATGGCCCTGCAGATCCCGCAACGCACTTTCCCGGGAAACCGGCCGAGCAATACCATCCTCATGAATGTCCTGCGCCCCGAAACACTGGGCGCACTGATCGCTCTGTACGAACACAAAACGTTCGTGGAAGGTGTTATCTGGAACATCAACAGTTTCGATCAGTGGGGGGTCGAGCTGGGCAAGGTTCTTGCCAGAACCATCCAGGCCGAACTGGAAAACCAGACTGTGCAAACGCACGACAGCTCTACCGCAGGCCTTATCGCACTGGCCAAGGCTGCCATGCAATAACAACGATGTGCATCCGGCTTGTCGGATACATACCGGCTTGCCTGCACACACCATGAAAAGGCGGGGCGACCAATCACGTATTTCCCGCCCGTACCGCCTGCCTCTTTTATGACATCGGGATTGCCATATATTGAAAACCCGCTACCCCCATCCTCATAATATGTTTTAATATCGATAGTCCCTTTTCCCGTTCAACCCATTGCATGAGGACGCTTATGAGCCAGCTGGACCAACTGAAACAATATACGACTGTCGTCGCCGACACGGGAGATTTCCAGTCGATTCAACGTTATTCGCCGCAGGATTCGACCACCAATCCGTCGCTGATACTGCGCGCCGTCCAGAAAGATACCTATCATGCACTGCTTGAAAAAACCGTCCGCGACAACCGCGACAAATCCACAGAGGCCATCATGGATCGCCTGCTGGTCGCTTTCGGTATCGAAATCCTGAAAATCGTCCCGGGACGCGTCTCGACGGAAACGGACGCCCGCCTGTCATTCGATACGGAAGGAAGCATCCGCAAGGGAAAAGAACTGATCGCACTGTACAACAACGCCGGCATTCCCACCGACCGCGTCCTCATCAAGATCGCCTCGACATGGGAAGGCATACGGGCAGCGGAAGTGCTGCAGAAAGAGGGAATCCGCTGCAACATGACCCTTATGTTTTCACTTCCGCAAGCCGTGGCCTGCGCCGAAGCGAATGTCCAGCTGATTTCGCCGTTCGTCGGGCGTATCTATGACTGGTACAAAAAACAGACAGGCAACGAATATACCGGTGCCGACGACCCGGGCGTACAATCCGTCAAACGCATCTACAATTATTACCGCAAGTTCGGATATGCCACGGAAGTCATGGGCGCCAGTTTCCGCAATACATCGCAAATCATCGAGCTGGCCGGTTGCGACCTGTTGACGATCAGTCCAGAACTATTGCAAAAACTTTCCGATTCGGATGGTCCTGTCACGCGAAAACTTTCGCCGGAACAAGCCTTGCAGGATCCGGTCGAGAAAATTTCCTATGACGAAAAAACCTTCAGACTCTCGATCAACAACGATGCCATGGCAACGGAAAAGCTCTCGGAGGGTATCCGGCTGTTCTGTGCCGATACCGTCAAACTGGAAAAAATGATCGACGAACTTCGCTGACACTTTTACATATAATCGCTTTTCACGAATGGTGTTTTCCTTTCAGGGGAAAACACCATTCGTGGTTTTGGAACCTGTCTTAATAGGACGCGTTCTCATTTTGGGTTTCACAAAACAACATTTTTATTCAGCCGACAACCATGCCTTCTCTCCCAGAAAATGAAAACCGGACAATCCACGGACTATCCATCGAAGGACTGAGCGAAAAAACCGCTCGGGAAAAACATCTTCGTGAAGGCGCGAACGAACTGTCTTCGTCCAAGCCTCACTCGATTCTGTCCATCGCATGGGATGTCGTCTCGGAACCCATGTTCCTGCTGCTGTTGTCCTGCGGCATCATTTATCTGATTATCGGCAGTCTGGAAGATGCGCTGATTCTTCTGGGATCGGTCTGCATCATCGTCACCATGAGTTTCTTGCAGGAACGCAAAAGCGAACGAACGCTGGAAGCACTTCGCGATTTGAGCAGCCCCCGTGCGCTGGTACTGCGTGACGGCATGCAAAAACGAATTGCCGGAAGGGATGTCGTCACGGACGATATCGTTTTCCTGTCGGAAGGCGACCGCGTCCCTGCCGATGCATTCTTGCTGGAATCGCAAAACCTTTCTGTCGATGAATCATTGCTGACCGGTGAATCCGTTCCGGTCAGAAAACAGACACTCTCCCCCGATACCCCATTACCTGCCGTCAAACCGGGGGGCGACGACTTGCCTTATCTTTTTTCAGGCACCCTCATCGTTCAGGGAACCGGTATCGCCAGAGTCACGGCCATCGGCGAAAACACCGAACTGGGAAAAATCGGCAAGGCGATTTCCACACAAAAAACGGAAACCAGCCGCGTACAGGCCGAAACACGGCAAGCCGTCCGCGTCGTCGCCACCGCAAGCGCCACACTGGTCATATTGCTGGTCGTCTGGTACGGCATGACACGGCACGACTGGTTGCATGGCATTCTTGCCGGTTTGACCCTCGCCATGAGCATCATGCCTGCCGAATTCCCGCTGGTTCTCGCGATCTTCCTCGGGCTGGGTGCATGGCGCATGGCTCAAAAAAGAGTACTGACACGAAAAATACCCGCAATTGAAATGCTGGGCGCCGCGACGGTATTGTGTGTGGACAAGACCGGTACGCTCACGCAAAACCGTATGGTGCTTTCCCACATCATGGTTGATGGACAAACCTATACCTTTACGGATGACGCCTCGCTGGAACATGACAATTTTCCCGAACACTTCCATGAAACCCTGGAATTCGCGATGCTCTCAAGCCAGCGAGACCCGTTCGACCCGATGGAAAGCGCCATCCAGCAAACAGGACGACAGGTTCTGGCGGGAACGGAGCATATCCATGACAGCTGGAGTCTCGTAGAGGAATACCCTCTCTCACGCGAATTGCTTGCCATTTCCCGTGTCTGGCGTTCTCCTGACTCAAGCCAGTATGTCATCGCCGCCAAGGGCGCACCGGAAGCCATCATCGACCTTTGCCATCTCGATACCGATACGGCAGCCGTCATTTCGGCGCAAGTCGATTCTCTCGCCCGACAAGGCTTGCGGGTGCTGGCTGTCGCTCGCGCCGCATTCCGGCATGGCGAACTGCCCTCGCAACAGCACGACTTCCACTTTGAATTTCTCGGCATCATCGGCTTGTCCGACCCGCTTCGTCCGGCTGTCCCGAACGCTGTCAGGGAATGTCTTGCGGCAGGCATACGGGTCATGATGATTACGGGCGATTATCCGGCCACGGCCCGTAAAATCGCTGAAGAAGCTGGTCTGGATGCCAGCGGAAAAGTTCTGGCCGGACATGAAATGGAAACACTGCCACCTTCCGAACTGCGTGAACGCGTCAGAAGCGGCAATATTTTCTGTCGTGCGACACCGGAACAGAAACTGCAACTGGTCAATGCCCTGAAAGAAAACGGCGAAATCGTCGCCATGACCGGAGACGGCGTCAACGACGCACCTGCGCTGAAATCGGCCCATATCGGCATCGCCATGGGCGAACGCGGAACCGATGTCGCACGCGAATCGGCTGCACTGGTCCTGCTAAACGATGACTTTTCCTCTATCGTCTGCGCCGTCAGACTCGGTCGCCGCATCTTCGACAATATCCGCAAAGCCGTGGTCTTCATCGTAGCCGCGCATATTCCAATCGCAGGATTGTCGCTGATTCCGGTCATGCTGGGCTGGCCTTTGATGCTGTTGCCCATTCATATCGTCTTTTTCGAGCTGATGGTCGACCCCATCTGCTCGGTCGCATTTGAAAACGAGCCGGAAGAAAAAGATGTCATGACACGACCGCCACGCCCGACAAACGCACGCATCTTCGACAAATCCATCCTGTGGCTCGGCGTCAAACAGGGTATCGCCCTGCTGGTATGGGTCGTACTGGTTTACTGGTCTGCCCACTTGTATGGCTTCGATACGGAACAGGCCAGAACACTGACCTTCACCGCCATGATCGCAGGCGACATCTGGCTGATTCTGCTCAACCGTTCATGGAGCCGTTCGTTCATCGCATCGCTCAAACAAAAAAACGGCATTCTCTGGTCGGTACTGGCTGTCACGGTCATTGTCCTGCTGGCGGGCATTTTCATTCCGCCGGTACAGGCATTGTTTCATTTCGGAGCCGTCGGAGTGATCGATACCCTGATTACAATCGGCGCAACAGCCTGTTTCACCGGCCTGCTCTCGTGCATCCGTTTTTTCAGGCGAACCGCCTGAGCAGGAACTTCATTTCTTCAGGTGAATGCTGGAACGTATCAGTTCGAAAACGGCATCGTTCACTTTCCGGGCATTTTCGATCAAATCGAAACTGTCCGGCATGAACAGCCAGTCCGCCAGCAACCCGCGGAACATGAATCCGAGCAAGTTGCACGCCAGCTCGATATCGAGATCGGCGGGCAGTTGTTCCTTTTTCTGTGCATTGACCAGAATCGTGCGGATAATGTTTCTCGAATAGGTATGCCATTCCTTTTGCTGGATGACGATCTGATCCGTCTCGCGTGTGAACTCGCACTTGTGAAACAGGATATTCAGCACCTTCCGGTAATGGGGATTGTTGATGACTTCCAGCATGATGGTTTCATGCGTCCTGCTCAGCTGTGCGATGGGATCATTCACATCTTTTTCGACAATCCCCTCGATCAGCGCATCCATGGGTTCCCGTATCCGCAGGCACATGGCCTGAAACAGATCTTCCTTGTTCTTGAAATGCCAATAGATCGCGCCTCGCGTCACACCCGCAGCTTCGGCAATCTCGTTAAGAGTCGTATTGGAATATCCGCATTCATTGAACACATCTTCTGCCGCATCCAGAATACGATCACGGGTTTCCAACGTCTTTTTTCTGCCAGCACGTTCCATAAGACTCCCAATTTACAATATGTAACAAATTATAAAGCTTGTTGCGAGAAAAGCGTTTCTGACAGATAATGCGCAGAATCATTTAAATACATTCATGATTGTATGTTATTTTGCCGCCTCCGTCATGTGAGACGGCACATTCTGTCCATTAATACACAAGCATTTCCAGATTCCTGTTCCGACGGGAAATGGATTCATTTTCTTTTGAAGACCCATGAAACCTTTTTCCATTCTCAGAAATGCAAGCATTGTTTTCTTCGCGGCCGCGCTGCTCGCTGCCTGCGGAGACAAGGAAGCGCCACCGGCTCCGTTGCCTGAAGCGGCCTTTGTGACGATTACTCCCGAAAAAATGGCAATCGAAAATGAATTGCCGGGAAGAATCGAGTCTTACCGTACCGCAGAAGTCCGTGCACGTGTCCCCGGCATCATCCTGAAACGTGCATTCGAAGAAGGTTCCTATGTCAAACAGGGACAACTCCTGTTCCAGATCGATCCTCGCGATTATCAGGCAGCCGTCCAGAGCGCCAAGGCCACGCTGGCACGTGCGAAAGCCAATCTGGTTCAGGCTGATTTGAAACTGAAACGCTACACCCCGCTGGTCGAAATCAACGCCGTCAGCAAACAGGAATATGACGATGCCGTCGCGGCGCAAAAACAGGCCGCCGCCGATGTCGATGCAGCAAAGGCCGAACTGGTCAGAGCCAACCTGAATCTGGAATATGCACGGGTCACCGCCCCGATTTCAGGCAGAATCGGCCGCCAGATGGTCACGGAAGGCGCACTGGTCGGCCAGAACGAAGCGACACTTCTGGCAACCATCCAGCAAATCGACCCGATCTACCTGAACCTGACGCAATCCAGTGCTGAAATGCTCAAACTGCGCCAGATGATGCAGGCAGGCACTCTCAAGGATACCGACAAATCGGGGCTGAAAGTAACCATGGT
>CASETG010000059.1 GCA_949290765.1 Oxalobacter formigenes
TGAGGTCGTGCATTGCAAGGGTTCGCTGATCGGCAAGATGTCGGGTGACGACTGGCAGCGTTTTGCGAATCTGCGTGCCTATTTCGGGTTCATGTGGGGATATCCCGGCAAGAAGTTGCTGTTTATGGGCGGGGAGTTCGCACAGTACCGCGAATGGAACGCCAACGGCAGTCTGGACTGGGATTTGCTCCGTTATCCGTCACATGCCGGTGTGCAACGGCTGGTTCGCGACCTCAATACGATATACCGCGATTTTCCGGCGCTCTCCAGACTCGATTATGACCCGGCCGGTTTTGAATGGATTATCCATGACGATGCGGATGAGTCGGTTTTCAGTTTCATGCGGCGCGATGGCGACGGGCAGTTTGTGGTGGTCATCAGCAATTTCACGCCGGTGCCGCGCTACGGCTACCGTATCGGTGTGCCGGAGCCGGGCTGGTATCGTGAAATCATCAATACCGATGCCGAGATATATGGCGGCAGCGGCATTCACAATCATGAATTGCTGGCACAGCCTGTCCCGTCCAACGGGATGCCCTGGTCGATTGTCGCGACGGCTTCTCCGCTGGCAACCTGTATGCTGATCAGAAAGGACGACTGATGGAATTGGATGGCGAAATCCGGATGGAAACCGGAAAACCATTGCCGCGCGGCGCGCACTGGGATGGACAGGGGGTGAATTTTTCTTTGGTCTCGCATGGAGCGTCTGCGGTGACGTTGTGCCTGTTCGATGAAACGGGGAAAGAGGAATTGGCGAGGTGGCCGCTGACCTTGTCGGAAAACGGTGTATGGTGCGGTTATCTTCTCGGCGCGAAACCCGGACTGGTGTATGGCTACCGTGTTTCCGGCACGCACGCGCCGCGCAGCGGGCAGCGTTTCAACGACCGGAAAGTGTTGCTTGACCCATATGCCCGTCAGGTGGTGGGACGCTATGAAGGACAGGACGAGTTTTCCGACGCGTCCGCTGCCGATACGGGGGCGATCGCGCTCAAGGGAAAAGTGGTGCATGAGGCATATGACTGGGGGGATGATGTTTCGCCGCGTATTCCGATGAGCAGGACGATTCTGTATGAATTGCATCCTGCCGGGTTTACGCGGTTGCATCCTGATGTGCCGGAACCTCTGCGTGGAACGTATGCCGCGCTGGCCGAACCGGTGATTCTGGATTATCTGGAGAACCTGGGAATCACATCGGTGGAGCTGTTGCCCGTTTTCGCCATGGCCGATGAGGCTCGGCTCACACGTGCCGGAAAAAGCAATTACTGGGGATATAACCCGATCGGTTTTTTCGCGCCGGAAAACCGGTACTGGTCGGGGCGTCCGGGTACTTCGCCGGTATCCGAGTTCAGGGATATGGTGCGCGCTTTCCACAGCCGTGGTATCGAAGTCATTCTGGATGTGGTGTACAACCATACGGCCGAAGGCAACGAGGACGGCCCGATGTTGAGTTTCAAGGGCATCGGCAACGATATGTATTACCATCTTCAGCCCGATAATCCGTCCCGGTATGAAAACTGGTCGGGGTGCGGAAACAGTCTGAATCTCGGCCATCCGGTCGTGCTGGAAATGGTGCTGGATTCGATGCGGTACTGGGTCGGGGAAATGCATGTCGATGGCTTCCGGTTCGATTTGACGACGACGCTGGCGCGGGAGAAACGGGACTATTCGATCAATGCGGGTTTTTTCAGAGCGGTCGCCGCCGACCCGGTGCTATCGCGCGTCAAGCTGATCGCCGAACCCTGGGATCTGGGGCCGGATGGTTACCAGTTGGGCAATTTTCCGTTCGGATGGAGCGAATGGAACGACAGGTTCCGCGATACCATGCGCTCTTTCTGGCTGCATCAGGGGCCGTCGCTGAGCGAATTCGCACAGCGCTTCGCCGGCTCGAAAGATTTGTTCGGCACCCGTGAGCGATTGCCCGCCGCAAGCATCAATTATGTGACTTCGCATGACGGTTTCACGCTGCGCGATCTCGTCAGTTACAACCACAAACACAACGAAGCCAACGGCGAACACAACCGGGACGGTACGGACCATAATCTGAGCTGGAATTGCGGTGAGGAAGGCGAGGCGACCTTGCAGGAAGTGATGCTGCGGCGCAACCGGTTGCGCCGTTCCCTGCTGACGACGCTGTTGCTCTCGCAGGGAACGCCGATGCTGGTGGCCGGCGATGAATTCGGCCAGACACAGCATGGCAACAACAATCCGTATTGCCAGGACAACGAGCTGACATGGCTGAACTGGAAGGATGCGGATACGGCCTTGCGGGATTTCGTCGCGAATCTGATTGCATTGCGCAAGACGAATCCGGCGCTTGGGCAAAACCAATGGTTTTCCGCCGAAAATGCGGATTTTGCCGTACCGGAAGCCGGTATCCGGTGGCTTTCTCCAAACGGCGGCGACAAGCTGGGCAGTTTCTGGAGCAACAAGCGCCTGTTCAGTCTCGGGATGCTGATGCGTGCCGGCGATTCTTCTCGTCCCTGTCTGGTATTGCTCAATGCCGCTATCCAGCCGGTCATTTTCCGTTTGCCGCCCGGTCGCTGGAAAGTCTTGTCGGACAGCAGTGGTTCTTTTGAAAACGGTGCCAATCTCGAGTTTCAGGTTCTGTTGCAAGGGCATACCATGATGGTGGCGGTTCCATGACAATCTTGATAAGATGAAAGTGGAGCCTGCCCGGGAAAAGCGGGCCGGTATCGTGGTATCTGATGGCAGGTCGTTTAACCATTTACGGGAGCAAGCATGTCAATCCAGACCGTTAGTACGACGCCTTTCGAAGGCCAGAATCCGGGAACGTCCGGACTGCGAAAAACGGTATCCGTTTTCCGGCAGCCGCATTATCTGGAAAATTTCGTCCAGTCCATTTTCGATTCACAGGAAGGTTTCCGTGGCCAGACGCTGGTGCTGGGCGGGGATGGGCGTTTTTTCAATGCGGTCGCTATCCAGACGATTCTGAAAATGGCTGCTGCCAACGGTTTCGGCAAGGTGATGGTTGGACAAAACGGAATTCTTTCCACACCTGCGGTCAGTTGCATTATCCGGAAGTACAGGACATTCGGCGGTATCGTGTTGTCTGCCAGTCATAACCCGGGCGGCCCGGATGGCGATTTCGGTATCAAATACAATATCGGCAACGGTGGCCCCGCGCCGGAAAAGGTGACCAATCACATTCATGCCCTGTCGCAAACCATCCGGCAATACCGCATTTCCGATGCGCCGGATATCGACCTGAGCCGGATCGGCTTGTACGATATGGACGGGATGACCGTCGAGGTCATCGATTCAGTGGCGGATTATGCTGAACTGATGCAATCCCTGTTCGATTTCGGTGCGATACGCAAACTGTTCGCAAACGGTTTCGCTTTCCGTTTCGATGCCATGCATGCCGTGTGCGGGCCTTACGCGAAAAAGATTGTGGAAGATATGCTCGGCGCGCCGCAAGGTACGGTCGTCAATGCTGTGCCGAAGGAAGATTTCGGCGGTCATCATCCCGATCCCAATCCCGTCAATGCGACGGAACTGATTGCGTTCATGAACGGTCCGCAAGGTGCCGATATGGGCGCGGCGACGGATGGCGACGGTGACCGCAACATGATTGTGGGGCGGCATATCGCCGTGACGCCATCGGACAGTCTGGCGATACTGGCGGCCAATGCCGGAGCCATTCCGGGATATGCGGGCGGTATCGCCGGTATTGCGCGTTCCATGCCGACATCGACGGCAGCCGACAGGGTGGCGGCCGCGCTGGGAATCGCCTGTTATGAAACACCGACCGGCTGGAAGTTTTTCGGCGATTTGCTCGACGACGGCAAGATCACCCTGTGCGGTGAGGAAAGTTACGGGACCAGTTCCAGCCATATACGTGAAAAGGACGGTATCTGGGCGATTCTGTTCTGGCTGAACCTGTTGGCTGCGACCGGCAAGACGGTCGGTGAAATTGTCCATGAGCACTGGCGGAAATATGGTCGCAATTATTATTCACGTCACGATTATGTCAGTATCGACAGCCAGCGTGCCGCCGCGCTGATGGATCATTTGCGCGCACAGCTCTCGGGTTTGTCCGGCAAGGTTTTCGGTTCCCGCAAGGTGGAAAGGGCCGATGAATTTTCCTATACCGATCCGGTCGACGGTTCCGTTTCCGAACGGCAGGGAATCCGTATTTTCTTCACGGATGGTTCCCGTATCGTGTTCCGTCTGTCGGGAACAGGAACCGTTGGTGCGACGTTGCGGGTGTATTTCGACCGGTATGAAAAAGACAGACTGGACATGGCTGTTCAGGATGCACTGGGCGAACTGGTCGCGATTGCTGCGGAAGTGGCTGATATTGCAGGATTCACCGGCATGACGGAGCCGACGGTCGTGACCTGAATGCGAAGTCTCTCGGGTATCGTGGCGCGCGTGTCTGGCAGAAGCGGTATGCGCAGGAAGCGAACAGGTCGCCGGTGAATGATTTGGACAACCTTATTCGGCATACAGACATGAATGTATGTTAAATTGATGGAATAGGGAAAGGTTGTCGGGTCAATGTAAAAATATTCGTTCGGGGGGAGAGACTGAATGAAGTTTGTCGAGGATAAGATGCTGGTCGCCAGCCAGCTGCCAAAGCGTACCATTGCACTTGTACTGGCCGGTGGACGGGGAACACGGTTGCATCAGCTGACAGATAATCGTGCGAAACCTGCGGTTTATTTCGGGGGCAAGTTCCGGATCATTGATTTTGCGTTGTCGAACTGTATCAATTCCGGCATTCGTCGTGTCGGTGTCATCACGCAGTATCGTCCGCATTCCCTGATTCGCCATTTGCAGCGTGGCTGGAGTTTCCTGCGTGGTGAACAAAACGAATTCATCGACCTGATGCCGGCGGGCCAGCAGATGGAAGAAGGTCTGTGGTATCGGGGTACGGCCGATGCAGTGGCGCAAAACAAGGGGATTTTGCGTTCCTATGGGCCGGAATATATTCTTGTGCTGGCAGGCGACCATATTTACAAGATGGATTATTCGCTGCTGCTGCTTGACCATGTGGAGCGGAAATCCCAGTGTACGGTAGCCTGTATCGAAGTGCCGCGCATGGACGCGACCGGTTTCGGTGTCATGGATGTGGACGAGAACCGCAGGATTACCCGTTTTCTGGAAAAACCTGCTGACCCGCCGGGTATTCCCGACCGCCCCGACAAGGCGCTGGCCAGTATGGGGATTTATGTGTTCAATGCGGATTATCTGTACCGGCTGCTTGATGAGGATTGCGCGGACAATTCGTCGTCGCATGATTTCGGCAAGGATATCATTCCGAAAGTGGTCGGGCAGGGCAATGCGATGGCGCATTATTTCAGCATGTCGTGTGTGCCGCCCGCACAATTCGTGCCGCCGTACTGGCGCGATGTCGGAACGGTCGATTCGTTCTGGTCGACCAATCTCGATCTGACGTCGAACATGCCCCAGCTCAATATCTATGATGAGGACTGGCCGATCTGGACATATCAGGAGCAGGAACCGCCGGCGAAATTCGTGCCGGATCCGCATGGTATGGATGGCGTGATTTCCAATACGATGGTTTCCGGCGGGTGTATTATTTGCGGCTCCAAAATTTCCAATACCATTCTGTTCTCGAAGGTGAGGGTTCAGGCGTTCTGCAATCTCGATCAGGTCGTCGTGTTGCCCGATTGCGAGATCGGACAGGGGTCGCGGCTGAGAAAGGTGGTCATCGACAGGGGATGCCGTATTCCCGAAGGAACGATTATCGGTGAGGACCCGGAACTGGATGCGCAGCGTTTTTACCGCAGCCCGAACGGGGTCGTACTGGTCACGCAGGAAATGTTTGCGCGTTTGTACAATTTTGAGCATATACCGAAGGTTGAATAAGTGAGCCAGAATCCATCTCCGTTGCGTGTATTGCATGTTTGTTCCGAAGTTTTTCCGTTGCTTAAAACAGGCGGACTGGCTGATGTGACGGCTGCCTTGCCGACCGAACTGGAAAAGCAGGGGTGCGAAGTCCGCATGCTGGTGCCGGGGTTTCCGGCTTTCGTCAACGGCGTACAGGATACGCATCTCGTCACGGAGCTGCCGGCGCGTTTCGGCGCGCGCGAAATCAGGTTGATGTACGGAAAGATGCCGGGTACCGGCGTGCCGGTCTATTATGTGGATGCTCCCGATTTGTATGATCGCCCGGGCAATCCCTACAACGACGGGGACGGGCAACCCTATCGCGACAACCATCTCCGGTTCGCGCTCCTGGGCTGGTGCGCCGCACGGCTGGTGGAAGGGTTCGATTATTTCTGGAAGCCGGATATCGTTCATGGTCATGACTGGCACGCGGGACTGGCGTTCGCTTATATCAAGGCGCTGGAATGGCATACCGGAAAACGTACGGTCGGGACGGTGTTTACCGTGCACAATATGGCGTATCAGGGCAATTTCCCGGCGTATATGTTCAGTGAGCTGGATTTGCCGTTTTCGATGTTCAATGCCGACGGCATCGAGTTTTACGGGCAGGTTTCCTTTCTCAAGGCCGGTTTCTATTATGCCGACAAGGTGACCACGGTCAGTCCGACCTACGCCAGGGAAATCCGGGATGGCGAACAGTCATGCGGACTGGGGGGCGTGGTGCAACAACGTGAAGCCGATTTGCTCGGTATTCTCAACGGTGTCGATACCACTGCATGGAATCCGCGTACCGATGAACGTATCGAGGCGAATTATCATGTACGTTCCATGACGGGCAAGAAAAAATGCCGTCTTGCGCTGCAAAAGGAAATGGGGCTTGCCGAACAGGATGACAAGCCGGTCTTTTGTGTCATCAGCCGTTTCGCGGCGCAAAAAGGCTTGCATCTGGTCGTCGAAGGAATCAACGCCATTGTCGGCAACGGTGGTCAGGTTGTCGTCATGGGCAATGGCGAACGCTGGCTGGAAGATGCATTCAGGCATTTCGGGCAGACTTTTCCGGGGCAGGTCGCGGTATGTATCGGTTACGATGAAGACCGGGCGCACCGGGTGTTTGCCGGCAGTGATGTCGTGATGGTGCCTTCCCGTTATGAACCATGTGGTCTGGTCCAGATGTACGGTTCCCTGTATGGCACTTTGCCGCTGGTGCATCGTGTCGGGGGGCTGGCCGATACGGTGGTTGATTGTTCGCTGGAAAATCTGGCAGAGAATCGCGCGACCGGTTTCTGTTTCGAACATTTCGATTATTCGTCTTTTGAAGCGGCCGTTCACAGGGCTTTTGCCTTGTTCGACAGGCAGACTGAATGGAAAAAGGTTCAGAAGCGTGGAATGAAGTTGTCTTTCGGCTGGGAAAATCCGGCAAAACAGTATGCGCAGCTGTACCGCCTGATTCGGGTTGTCGCCTGATTGCGTGGTCATCGTGACGCAGGGCTTTGCATTCGGTCATGCGTGGAAATCATGAGGTGTTGCATGACTTGCCAAAGCGCTTGGTGAGCGGTTATATTTTCTGATGACGTGTTGCGTTATTGCGGCACAAACGGTCGGCGTATGACACTGATTTGTCATGATTTTCCAGAAAGGGTCGGATGCCGCTCAATGAGATTTTTCCCCTTTTCCAAGGAGAACGGAAATGAGTCTGGAACAACCGAAACAGGAAGGTTTCCTCGCCAGCGATGTGGAAGCGCTCAAGCGTTCCATTTCAAATAACCTGCGTTACCGTTCAGGAAAGATTCCGTTGACGGCCACGCGCGGTGACTGGCTTCTGGCGGCAGAACTGGCTGTGCGCAACCGTCTGGTTGAACGCTGGCTGAAATCGAATACCGCCTATTACGAGCAGGGCAGCAAGGTCGTTTATTATCTGTCGATGGAATTTCTGATCGGGCGTACATTCCAGAATGCACTGGAATCGCTCGATATTACCGACGATATGCGGGAAGCCTTGCGCGATCTGGCCGTCGATATGGAAGAAATCATCAACTACGAGCCGGATGCCGCGCTGGGCAATGGTGGTTTGGGACGGCTGGCGGCCTGTTATCTGGATTCGATGGCGACATTGAATATCGCCAATATCGGTTATGGTATCCGGTATGAATACGGTATGTTCAAGCAGGAAATCGTGGACGGTTATCAGGTCGAAACGCCTGACTACTGGTTGCTGACGCGCGGCAATCCATGGGAATTTCCGCGTCCCGAACTCCAGTACCATGTCCGTTACGGTGGGCATATCGACCAGTCAAGCGGCAGGGCGCGCTGGGTCGATACGCACAGTGTGCTGGCGATGGCCTACGATACGATCATTCCGGGGTACGGTACCGAATGTGCGACGACATTGCGTCTTTGGTCGGCCAAGGCGACTTCGGAAATCAATCTGTCGGCATTCAACAAGGGCAATTATGCCGGTGCCGTCGAGGCGAAAAACATGTCGGAAAACGTTACGCGCGTGCTGTATCCGGATGATTCCACTCCGCTGGGACGCGAGTTGCGTCTGATGCAGGAATATTTTTTCGTATCGGCCAGTCTTCAGGATCTGATCCGGCGGCATCAGCTCAACAATCCGAGTTTCGACGATCTGGCCGACAAGATTTCGATTCATTTGAACGATACGCATCCTGTTCTGGCTGTTCCCGAACTGATCCGGCTGCTGGTCGATGTCCAGGGGGTTCCGTGGGCGCAGGCATGGTCGCTGGCGCAGCGGATTTTCTCCTACACCAACCACACCCTGATGAGCGAGGCGCTGGAAACCTGGCCTGTCGATCTGATGGGACGTGTGTTGCCGCGTCATCTGACGATCATATTCGATATCAATAACGAATTTCTGACGATGGTCTCGCAGAAGTACGGTAGCGACAATGATTTGATGCGGCGTATTTCGCTGATCGACGAAACGGGTGAACGCCGTGTCAGGATGGCTTATCTTGCCGTTGTCGCCAGCCACAAGATCAACGGCGTGTCCGCCTTGCATTCCGAATTGATGAAACAGTCGATTTTCGCGGATTTCGCGCGGATTTTCCCCGAACGTTTCACCAATGTGACCAACGGTATCACGCCGCGGCGCTGGCTTTCGCAGGCCAATCCGCTGCTTTCCGAGCTGGTCGACGACAGGATCGGCAGAAGCTGGCGTTTGCATTTCGAGGAAATCGCAAAGCTCAAACCTTATGCCAGTGATCCGGCTTTCCTGGGCAGTTTCCGTGCGATCAAGCGGCAGAACAAACAGAGGCTGGGGCGCTGGGTGCGCAACAACCTGAACATATCGCTCAATCCCGATTCACTGTTCGATGTCCAGATCAAGCGGATTCATGAATACAAGCGGCAGTTGCTCAATGTATTGCATGTCATTACGCGATATAACCAGATCAAGGCCAACCCGGAAGTGAACTGGGTGCCGCGTTCCGTCATTT
Source organism: Oxalobacter formigenes (assembly GCA_949290765.1). Classification (GTDB taxonomy): domain Bacteria; phylum Pseudomonadota; class Gammaproteobacteria; order Burkholderiales; family Burkholderiaceae_D; genus Oxalobacter; species Oxalobacter formigenes_E. The sequence continues at coordinate 9,333 of CASETG010000059.1, forward strand.
TCGCCGGCAAGGCGGCTTCGGCTTACCAGATGGCGAAAGACATCATCAAGCTGATCAACGATGTTGCCGTGAAGGTCAATAACGACAAGGATATCGGCAATCGGCTGAAGGTGGTGTTCATTCCGAATTACGGCGTGAGCCTGGCTGAAATGATTATTCCGGCGGCGGACTTGTCGGAGCAGATTTCCATGGCGGGTACGGAGGCTTCCGGTACCGGCAACATGAAGCTGGCTGCGAACGGTGCATTGACGATCGGGACGCTCGATGGTGCGAATATCGAGATTATGGAGCGCGTCGGTTCCGACAATATTTTCATCTTCGGCAATACGGCGGAACAGGTGGCGGAAATCAAGAACGGCAATTATCAGCCGCGTGAGTATTACGAGCGGATTCCGGAACTGAAACAGGCGCTGGACCAGATCCGCGACGGTTTCTTCTCGCCGGATGAGCCGGGACGTTTCCGCAGTATTTATGATTCGCTGATCAATTACGGTGACCGTTATCTGGTGCTGGCCGATTACGAAAGTTATGTGGCGACGCAAAAGCAGGTCGATACCCTGTATCGGCAGGTTGTCCGCTGGGATGTGAAGGCTATCGCCAATGTAGCCGGTATCGGTTATTTCTCGTCGGATCGTGCCGTCGGGGAATATGCACGGGATATATGGAAGGTCGAACCGATCGAATTGTAGGCGGAGTGGTTTCCGTCATGTGACGCGTGTGGCGGTGAGGCATGGCGCATGACGGGAATGTTGACTGAACAGGAAACGGCATGGGAAAATCGAAAACGCCTTATGAACAGGCCAGTCAGGAGTTGAATGAATTTCGTGAAAGGCGGATTGCCGAGCGGCGTTCCAGACCGCGCGGCACGCCGGATCGTCGGCGCAGGACGGATGAGGCAAATCCGGATGGCGCGGATGTGGTCGCGCGAAGGATATTGCACTAGCCAGGATGACTGATCAAACGCCGTGTGACGGCGTTTGTGTTTTGTGGAGACGGATGTATGAGTGATGCGTTGCAAGCGCGCGGCAAACCGGCACAGGTCTGGAATGCGCTGTTTGACGGGCCCGGATATTTGTTCGGGACGCAGCCCAATGATTATCTGGTCGAAAAGAAGGCCTTTCTGAAAAAAGGGCAGAGGGTGCTTTTTGTCGCGGACGGAGAGGGACGCAACAGTGTCTGGTGCACGGCGGAGCTTGGCATACAGGCCGATGCGTTCGATTTGTCGGAGAAGGCGGTTGCCAAGGCGAAAAAACTGGCCGCCGAAAAGGGTGTCGATGTTCGTTATACCGTTTGCGGTATCGACGAATGGGATTGGGTTGAGGGGCAATATGATGCCGTTGTCGTGATTTTCGTCCAGTTTGCGACGCCCAATATGCGGACACGCCTGTTTGCCAACTGTATCAGGACTCTGAAACCGGGTGGGATCCTGATTCTTCAGGGTTATACGCCGCGACAGCTGGAGATGGGAACCGGCGGTCCTTCACGTGTGGAACATCTTTATACCGAAGAGATGCTGCGCGATTATTTCGCTGCCATGGACATTCTGGAACTGAAAAGCTATGACGCATATATCAGTGAGGGAGAACGCCATAGCGGTTTGTCCGCACTGATCGGTATGGTGGCACGCAAAAAGGCCGAATAGGCATTTTTGCGGAAAATAATTGCTATACTAGCTGTTTCGATTCTATTGGAAAGCGGGTTGTATTGTTATGGCGATTGTGAAATGCAAGGTCTGTGGCGAAGAAATCGAGGAAACCATCCTTAAGTGTCCGCGTTGCGATTCGCTGGGGCCGAAAAGAGGGAAAAGAATCCGGCTGATTCTGTTGTGCGTGATGGTAGTGATTGTCGCCTTTTTCGGTCTGGGATATTACTTGCAGATGGATGAAGTCGAAAAACCGTATGAGGAAGTGCTCAGGGAAAAACTTGACGACAAGCTTTCGCAGCGGGGTCTGACCGCCATGCTTTTGCTGAGAAGTCGTCTGGACAATCCGGAATCCATGAAGCTGGAAAAATCGATTTCAAACGAGGATGGCTCGGTGTTGTGTTTCGAATTTACCGAGACGGATGCTGCCGGTGTGACGAAGAAATCGCGTGCGGCATTCGTCGATGGCGAGCTGGACAGGACGCCTGCAGGGTGGAAGCTTTTCTGTGTCGGCAAGTCCATGCGCCCGATTACGGTCAAGGCCGATACGTTCTGATATCGTGCGACAAGACAAACGCACCTGTGCCGTTACCGGTTCAGGTGCGTTTTTTTTCGGTCGATATGCAATGGTGACAGAACCGCCGCCTGTGGCGTGCAGGGCGTGTCGCCTGCCGTATTCATTGGGACGGCATACCCATGGTCTCGAATAGCGCCGTATGCATACGGTTGATGATGGTCGCCATTTTCTGATTCAGGACATCGTTCATTTTGTCCATGATCAGCGGTGTTTTGCGGACGAACATTTTTCCGGTCGGCGATTCGTAAAAGACGATCAGACTCTGTATTTCTTCTTCGGTGAAGATTTCGCGATAGATGCGGATATAGTCCGGCAAGGTTTTTTGCCAGCTGAATTCTTCACGGATGATCGCCTTGTATTGGCTCAGGAACGATTCCAGCATCTTGCGTTTTTCCGGTGTGATGCCTTCGATTTGCAGCATCGGTCTCAGGGTGGTTTCGATAATCGCATCCGTATCGGCAAGGGCCGAGTCACACAGTTTCTGTGCATCGGTCAGCGTCAGCAGTTTCTCAATCGAGGTTTCCTGTGCGGGTTCTGCATGTACGGGAACGGAAAGGGCTGCAAACAGCAGAATGAACAGCAGTCTTTTCATGATATGGCCTTTCAATGGTCGGAATCGCCGCCATGATATCTTGTCCGGTGTCGCCGTCCGGAAAATATGACCGGCGGCGCGGCGGGATGGATACCGTTTGCGGCTCATCCATATTGTAGCAGGGAGAAAACCGGCTGTTTTCCGGAATTCGGCGCTTCTCTTGATGCCGGTAAAAGACACGGACCGGCATTGGTTCAGTATGCGTGAAGCGACGTTTTGCGGCATGATGTACAGGCAAGTGGCGTATGCGGCAAGCGCGATAACGTATATGAAGGGGCAAATATGAGAACGGGAATGAAAAGGCTGGCGCAAGTATGTTGTTTGCTGGCGATGGGGAGTGCCATGACAGTGGCGCCGGATACTTTTGCTTGTACCAGGATACTGTATGTCGGCGAGCAGAATATGGTGGCGACAGGGCGCAATATGGACTGGAATGAGGACATGATGTCCAATCTCTGGGTGTTTCCGCGCGGAATACAGCGAAACGGGCTGGCGGGACCTTCTTCGATTCAATGGCGTTCGCGTTATGGCAGCGTGGTCGTTTCAGGATACGAGGCCGGCAGTACCGACGGAATGAATGAAAAAGGGTTTGTCGCCAATCTGTTGTTTCTCGCGGAGTCGGATTACGGACAACCGGTATCTGGCGAAAAAGTTCTCTCCTTGAGCTTGTGGTTGCAATATTTTCTGGACCAGTATGCCACGGTGGATGAGGCGGTTCGTGCGCAGCGTGCGGAACCGTTGCGTCTGGTACCGTCCCCTGCGGTTGCCGGCGGCGCGCAGCCGAAATTGCATTTGTCCATTTCGGATGCGACGGGGGATTCCGCGATTCTGGAGTATATCGATGGCAAACTGGTCATCCATCATGGCCGAAACGACAAGGTCATGACCAACTCGCCTGTATACAGCCAGCAGCTCGCGATCAACGCCTACTGGGAATCGGTAGGTGGAACGGCGTTCTTGCCGGGGACGATCCGGTCTGCCGACAGGTTCGCGCGGGCATCGTTTTTTCTGGACGCCATTCCCAAAAAACCGGCGCCGGAATATATGCGCGGCGTTCCGGGACAGCGTTACGATTATCAGGCCATTGCCGAAGTCATGAGCGTGGCGCGCGCCGTCAGTGTCCCGCTCGGTATCAGCACGCCGGACAAACCCAATATCGCCTCGACGATATGGCGGACGGTATCCGACCAGAAAAACAGGATTTACTATTTCGATTCGGCAACTCGCCCCAACACTTTCTGGGTCGCCTTCGACAAGCTCGATTTCAGCGAGACGGCGCCGGTCAAAAAACTCACCATACAGAACGGGGAAGTCTATTCCGGTGAAGTATCCGGTTTTTTCAGGGTTTCTGAACCGCTGAAATTCATGGAAGCATTCTGATGATGCCAAAACAGCATACAAAATTGTGCTTCAAACATGCCAAATCGGCGGCAGGGCTGCTATAATGGAAGACTGTTCGGGGCGTAGCGCAGCCTGGTAGCGCACTTGCATGGGGTGCAAGGGGTCGGAAGTTCGAATCTTCTCGCCCCGACCAAAGAATACGGAAGGGATACGGTTTTGCCGTATCCCTTTTTTGTATGCCGGTAAACGCTTATTTCAGGATATCTTCGATACGGAGCGCTTTTGCCTGGCTGATTTGTTCCGGTGTCATGGCCTCTGAGAGTGCGTTCAGGGTGTTTTGCGTATCCAGACCGCGGGCTGCCGCCTGACTGAACATGACATAGGCCGCGACAGGATTTTGCGGGACGCCTTGTCCGTAGGTATAAGCCGTTCCGAGCGCCATCAATGCTTCAGGCAATCCCTGTAATGCCGCTTCGCGGAACCAGAGCGCTGCCTGACGGAGGTTGCGAGAGACGCCGTTTCCGCTGTAATAGGCGAAGCCCAGACTGTACTGGGCATGTGCGTTGCCTTGTTGTGCGGCTTTTCTGTACCACTCGAGCGCGGTCTGGCTGTTTTGCAGGACGCCCTTGCCGGCGTGATAGGCGGTTCCGAGATTGTACTGTGCTTCCGCATAACCCTGTTCGGCTGCTTTTTCCCACCAGGAAATGGCCAGCTGGTTGTCCTGCCGGATACCTTTGCCAGTGAAGTATGCAGTTCCGAGATTGTTTTGCGCATTGGCCAGATTCTGTTCGGCTGCCTTTCTCCACCAGTAAACAGCCAGTTCGTCGCTTTGCGGTACGCCATCTCCTTTGGCATAGAGCAGGCCGAGGTTGTACTGTGCTCCGGGATTGCCTTTGTCGGCAGCTTGCCGATACCAGTAGGCGGCTTTTACAGGGTTGCGTTTGACGTCGATGCCGTTGGCATAGACGTCTCCCAGGTAGAACTGGACTTTCACATCGCCCTGTTTGGCGCGCTGGAGCAGTGCCTGTACGTTATCGGTGGATGCGCTGGCAATGGACAGTCCGGAAAGCATCAGGCCGGCCACAACGGACAGAACGGTTTTGGAAAACATGGAATTTCCTGTCAGAAACGATTTTGTGGCTATCTTACCGAATTTCTGCGTGAAAGGCATGTGTGCTCCGGTTCTGAGTGCCGGGCGGCGGAAAGCGGCAAGTATGGGCGCGCGAGGCAATGACGCTGTGCGGGACTTCGGCATGAACCGGTGAAGTGAAACCGGCGAGGCAAGCGTGTGGTGTGGTACAGACAATAAAAAAGGCGCCAGAAGCGCCTTTTTGCCAGTCAGATCGCCTTTTATGATGCAGCCTCATCCAAAGGCATGTTCTTGACGGATTCGCGGGAATGTTCCTTGGATTTTTCCTTTGCCTTGACCAGCTGGCGGTCAAGTTTGTCCATCAGAATGTCGATGGCGGCATACAAATCCTGCGCGACGCTTTCTGCATGCAGGGTTTTTCCGGAAAGGTTCAGTCTGATTTCGGCACGTTGGCTTTTTTCCTTGTCGGAAACGTTGTCAACAGCCAATAAAACTGAAATATCGATGACGCCATCAAAATTCCGTTTCATTCGGTCAAGTTTGCTTTCTACATGGCTGCGG
>CASETG010000060.1 GCA_949290765.1 Oxalobacter formigenes
ATGACTGACACGATCAAACCACCGACTGTCGCACATCCTCGTGCGACCTGGATAGACCCTGCGACAGGCAAAATCCTCTCTTTCAGCACGCTGATGACGGAAATGGCAAAAAAATCCGTCGTCATGCTGGGCGAAACACACGACATCGCCGAAATCCATCGCTGGCAGTTGCATGTGGCTGTAACGCTTCATGCGTTACGCCCGAATATGATGATGGGTTTCGAAATGTTTCCGCGCCGTCTTCAACCTGTTCTTGACGAATGGGTGGATGGACTGCTCGATACGGAAACGTTTCTTGAAAAATCCGAATGGCTCGATGTATGGGGATTCCCGGCTGAAATTTATCTGCCGCTTTTTCACTTCTGTCGTCAGCAAAAAATCCGGATGCTGGCTCTGAACTGCTATCGTGAACTGGTTTCCCGTGTCGGGAAACTGGGATGGGATGCCATTCCCGAAGCCGAACGTGACGGGCTGACCCCTTCAGCTCCGGCAACCGATGCCTATCATGCCCATCTGGCTGCTTACAGGAACATTCGCCGCCGGCATCATCATGCCCCTGACACACCGCCGCCTGACCACGAACGTTTCATGCGTGCCATGCAAACCTGGGACAGGGCATTCGCCTGCAATATCGCTCATGCCCTGAATGAAATACCGTCAGCCGCGCCCAAACCGCTCATCATCGGCATCATCGGTCGCGGTCACCTTGAATACGGTTACGGAACACCTTATCAGCTGGCAGATCTCGGCATCACTGATACAGCGGTGCTGCTGACTTCGGACCGCTCCGAATGGCAACCGGAACCCGGCCGGAAAATGGCTGATGCCATTTTCAGAATCGACATGCCGGACCCCCGTGCCCGCAGGATCGCCATGCCGAAAAACCGTGAAAGCAAACAGTCTCAAGATGAATAACACTCTGAAACGCATTGCCTTCCTCCTTTTCCTGTGCATCAGGGGAAAAGGAGGCAAAATCGGCATCCTGTACTGTTTTATTGTATTGGTCCTGAATCTCGTCGAAATCCAGCTTGCCATCAGGATGATCAGCTGGAACAAGGATTTCTTCAGCGCGCTGGAAAAATACGATGCACATGCGGCCTTGTGGCAAATCGGAATTTTCGGTCTTGTCACACTGGCCGGCGCCTTGCAATTTCTGCTTGCCTCCTATATCCGGCAACTCGTCCAGATACGCTGGAGAACCACATTGACCCGTGCTTCACTGGAGCGCTGGTTTGCAGACAAGGCGTACTGGCACCTGAATACGGACGAAAACTCTCAACTTGACAATCCGGACCAGAGAATATCGGAAGATTGCCGGATTTTCGTCGACAGGCTGACCGGAAAAGGACTTGACCTCTTTACCGGAATCATCGGTCTGGCGACCTATCTGACGCTGTTGTGGAAGCTGTCAGCATTTCCGATCGTTTTCACACTTTTCGGAACGGAAATCGTCATAGAACATTACCTTGTCTGGGCAGCTCCCGTATATGTTCTGATTTCCAGCGGACTGACCCACTGGATGGGAGCGCCGCTCATGCAACTGAATGTCATCGCCCAACACAGGGAAGCCGATATGCGTTTCGCACTTGCACGCTTGCGCGAATCCCGGGAAGCCATCGCACTGGAAAACGGCGAAACAGCGGAAAACGACATCATCGAAAAACGTTACGGGCGCATCATCGAAAACTGGCGTCATCGTATCAACCGTGAATTCATCCTCGGTCTTTTCACACGTCCCTACTATATGACCGTCCTGCGCATTCCTCTCTTTCTGGCGTTTCCGGCCTATCTGGCAGGATTCGTCGCACTGGGAGGACTGATGCAACTCGGTTCGGCTTTCACACGTCTGGTCACGACTCTGTCATGGTTCATTTTTTCCTACAAGGAACTGGCCGAACTCTCGGCGACCGCCAACCGCCTGTCTTCTTTCATGCATCAGGCAGAAGCCATCGGCAAACAGTCTTCGCCTCTCGCTGTTTCCAGTTCACCGGATAATCGCCTTTGTATCCGTAACCTGACTGTACGCAACCCATCCGGTCAAAATCTGCTTCATATCCCAGAACTCGTCGTCACAGCAGGTGAAGCCGTCTGGATTGACGGCCCTTCCGGCATCGGCAAATCGACCCTTCTGAAAGCGCTTTCCGGAATCTGGCCTTATTGTGATGGAGAAATCGCATTGCCGGCCGGCAAAATACTGTTCATGCCGCAAAAAGCGTATCTGCCGCTGGGCAGTCTCGCCGAATGCATCGCCTATCCGGGCAAACCCGGCGACACGACATCTATACGCCAGTTGCTGAAAAAAGTCGGACTGACATGTCCGCGTCACGATGCACAGCTTGAACAGGCAGGAGAAATCGGCAGCGACTACCGCCTGTCCGGCGGCGAACAGCAGCGACTGATGGTGGCACGCATTCTGGCCGCGCAGCCGAAATGGGTATTTCTTGACGAAGCCACCAGCTCACTGGATGCCTGCGCCGAAGAGCAACTCTATCATCTTTTACGCACGTCACTGCCTGATACCGGCTTCATCGTCATCGCTCACCGCGAGCCGAAAGGCCTCGGTCAGTATCGCCGTATCGACCTCTGGTCATCATCCGGTCAACCCGGGCGACATACGCTCACACATGCCATCGCATGAAAAACGCCATTCCGCAACCTCGCATGCACTCCGTGCCGGATACCAAACAATCTTGACATTCCGACAAGAAACCGATAAACACCTGTGAGATTCCGACAACAAATACCTTCCGCCCTGATTTATCCTGACATGAATGGACAACAGAAATTTCCGCTATGAAGAACGGCTCGGACAGGAAAATCTGCTCCCGCTCATTTTCAG
>CASETG010000061.1 GCA_949290765.1 Oxalobacter formigenes
CGATCAGTTCTTCCACCTTCGCCGTCGAAATCGGGTCCAGCGCCGATGTCGGTTCATCCAGCAACAGCACTTCCGGTTTCACCGCCACGCACCGTGCGATACACAAACGCTGCTGTTGCCCGCCGGACAAGCTCTGGCCGCTCTTGCCCAGCTTGTCTTTCACCTCGTTCCACAACGCCGCCTTTTTCAGCGCCCATTCCACCCGTTCATCCATCTCGCCTTTGGACAAATCCTCATAAAGGCGCACCCCGAACGCGATGTTTTCGTAAATGGTCATCGGAAACGGCGTCGGTTTCTGGAACACCATCCCGATCCGCGCACGCAGCATGTTCACATCCACATCGCTGTCGAGAATGTTCTTGTCGCGGAACATGATCCGGCCTTCCGCACGCTGTTTCGGATACAGGTCGTACATCCGGTTCATCGTCCGCAACAATGTCGATTTCCCGCAGCCGGATGGCCCGATGAAAGCCGTGACTTTCTTGTCGTAAATCGGCAGATTCACGTTTTTCAGCCCCTGAAAATCCCCGTAATAAAAATTCAGGTTCCGGATATCGATACACGGCTTTTCCGCCGCTTCCGGTTTCACTGTCGTCTGTTCTTCCACGATCGTCTCCATCAGGGACATGACCATCTGTGCGCTGTCGCCGCCTGTCGCCTGTCTGTCCATATTGCATTTCATCTTGTGTACTCCTTGATTGCTCAACCCGCCGTCTTGCGTGCGAAAACGACACGGGACAGAATATTCAGTCCCAATACGCCCAGTGTGATAATGAATGCGCCACCCCATGCCAGTTCGCGCCAGTTTTCATACGGACTCATGGCGAACTGGTAAATCACGACCGGCAGATTGGCCATCGGCGCATTCATGTTGGCCGAGAAAAACTGATTGTTCAGCGCGGTGAAAAGCAGCGGCGCCGTTTCGCCGGAAATACGGGCCACCGCCAGCAATACACCGGTCAGCACACCGGCTTTCACAGCCCTGAGGCGAACCATGAGTGCCACCCGCCAGCGCGGCGCACCCAATGCGAAAGCCGCTTCCCGCAGACTTTCCGGCACCAGATTGAGAAAATTGTCCGTCGTTCTGACGATGACCGGCAGCGCGATCAGCGACAAGGCGAAGCTGCCCGCCCAGCCGGAAAAATGGCCGATATTGGCGACATATACGGCATAAATGAACAGGCCGATCACAATCGACGGTGCCGAGAGCATGATATCGACCGTAAAGCGGGTGCATTTGCCGAACCAGCTCTTGTCGCCGTATTCCGCCAGATAGATACCGGCCATGATGCCGATCGGCGCGGTGATGGCCGTCGTCGCCACCACCATCATGACGGTACCGACCAGCGCATTCATCAGACCGCCCCCGTCATTGCCCGGAGCGGGCGTCGTTTCGGTGAAAATCGCCCAGTCGATCGCGCCGATACCGTTGACCGCCAGGGTATACAAAATCCAGAGCAGGAAAAAAATACCGGACACCATGGCCGAAACCGACAGGAACATGCCCAGCCGGTGGCGCAGATTGCGCCTTGCGACGATGGATGCCGTGGTTTTGCGTCTCATCTTACAAACCTTCCTTTCTCGCCATGCGCAACAGCATCAACTTCGATACCGACAGCACGATAAAGGTAATGACGAACAGAATCAGACCCAGCGCGAACAGTGACGACACATGCAACTCTGAACTCGCTTCGGCGAATTCGTTGGCAAGCGTCGAGGCGATACTGTTGCCGGGGGCGAAAAGCGAGGCGGACAGGCGGTTGGCGTTGCCGATCACGAAAGTGACCGCCATCGTTTCACCCAGCGCGCGCCCCAGCCCCAGCATGATGCCACCGACCACCCCGTTGCGCGTGTAATGCAACACGATGTTTTTCATCACTTCCCAGCGGGTGCAGCCCAGCGCATAGGCGGATTCCTTCAGCACCGGCGGCACGGTCTCGAACACATCCCGCATGACCGAAGCGATGAACGGAATGATCATGATCGCCAGAATCACCCCTGCCGTCAGCACGCCGATACCCATCATCGGACCGCTAAACAACAGCGACAGCCCCGGAACGGCTCCCAGCGTCGATTCCAGAAACGGCTGGACATAGTCCGCGAAAACCGGCGCCAGAACGAAAAGCCCCCACATCCCGAAAATGATGCTGGGAACCCCCGCCAGCAACTCGATCGCCGTCCCCATCGGACGGCGCAACCAGACCGGACACAATTCCGTCAGAAACAGCGCGATACCGAAACTCAATGGCACCGCGATCAGCAACGCGATCAGCGATGTGACCAGTGTGCCGAAAATCGCGATCGCCGCGCCGTACACTTCATTGACCGGGTCCCATTCCACCATCGTGACGAAACCCGCCCCGAATTCGCGGAAAGCCGGAACGGCGCTGATCAAAAGCGACACGATGATACCCGCCAGCACCATCAGAACCGTCAGCGCGAAAAAAAACGTCAGGCCATGAAAGACCCCGTCCTGCCAGCGCTGCCGCCGGCCGATCGCCATCATCCGTTCCGATACGGAACCTTTCGCGTTTTCCCTGTTTTCCGCTGCGGTCGCGGAAACTTCCTTTTCCATTGCAGAAACCGGAATACTCATCGGATTTTGCCTTTTCATTTCATCGTTTCCCGTTTGAAAACCGCTTCCGTTCTCATACGGAAGCGGTTATCCGCGATATCCCTGTCTTTCACCGTGAACATCGTGCAAACGTCCTTTTCCGGATTCACTTCCACACCGGCTGTCCGCTTGCGCCGGACAGACCCGTTTTCCAGGATTTTTCAACCATCTGGACGACGGCGGACGGCAAGGCGACATAGTCCAGATCGGCCGCCATCGCGCCACCGTTTTTGAAAGACCAGTCAAAGAATTTCAGCACTTCCGCACCTTTGGCCGGGTCATCCTGGACTTTTTGCATCAGGATGAACGATGCGCCGGTAATCGGCCAGCCGGACTGGTTCGTCAGAATCACGCCGAAACCCGGTGTCGATTTCCATGGTGCGCCGGCTGCCGCCTGCTTGAACGAAGCATCGTCAGGCATCACGAACTGGCCGTTTTTGCCCTTGAGCTGCGTATAGGCGATATGGTTCTTTTTTGCATAGGCGTATTCCACATAACCGATCGCGCCGCGGATACGCTGGACATTGGCGGCGACACCTTCATTACCCTTGCCGCCGACACCGGTCGGCCATTTCACCGCCGTTCCCGCACCGACTGTCTGTCTGAATTCCGGGCTGACTTTCGAAAGATAGTCCGTCCACAAAAACGATGTGCCCGAACCGTCGGCACGATGTACGACCGTAATGGACGAAGCCGGCAGATTCAGGCCCGGATTCATCGCCGAAATTTTCGCGTCGTTCCACTTCGTGATTTTTCCCAGATAAATGTCCGCCAGTACCTCGCCGGACATCCTGAGCTGGCCGGCCTTGATGCCATCCAGATTGACGATCGGCACCACGCCCCCCAGAATGGCCGGGAACTGTACCAGACCGGCAGCCTTGAGATCATCGGCTTTCAGCGGCATATCCGATGCACCGAAATCGACGGTTTTCGCCTTGATCTGCTTGATACCGCCACCGGAACCGATTGCCTGATAATTCAGCCGGGTACCGGTTTTCGCCTTGTAGGCTTCGGCCCACTTGGCGTAAATCGGATAAGGAAAGGTCGCGCCGGCCCCCGTGATATCGGCGGCCGACACGCTGGCACAAATGAAAGCGGATGCAGCCATCAGGGATAATTTGCCCAGAAAAGAGACTCTCATACAATTCCTCACATGTTTGAAAAAATCGGGACATTCACACTGTAAACAGCCAATATGACCGTTTTGTTACAAACACATGAAAAACACCCCGCGTGTCCGCCAGGATTTCCGGCCGGTATTTGGGCGACGCGCGCAAATCGGTTAAACTGCCGCATCCATCAGACAATCAGACAAACCATCCGCCGACGGCGGAGCGCACCACCATGTCCAAAAAAGTATTCATCAAGACTTTCGGCTGCCAGATGAACGAGTACGACTCCGGCAAGATGGCCGATCTGTTGCAGGCCGAGGAAAACTACATCCGCACCGACAATCCCGAAGAAGCCGACCTGATTCTGCTAAACACCTGTTCCGTGCGCGAAAAGGCACAGGAAAAAGTCTTTTCCGATCTGGGGCGTTTCAGAAAACTGCGCCAGAACAACCGCGATCTGGTCATCGGCGTTTCCGGTTGCGTCGCTTCGCAGGAAGGCGAGGCACTCATCAAACGCGCCCCATACGTCAACCTCGTTTTCGGCCCGCAAACCCTGCACCGTCTGCCGAAAATGCTTCATGACTTCGAAAAAACGGGCCAGCCGCAAATCGACATCAGCTTTCCCGAAATCGAAAAATTCGATTACCTGCCGCCCGCCCGCGTCGAAGTGCCGACCGCCTATGTCTCCATCATGGAAGGATGCAGCAAATACTGCAGTTACTGCATCGTCCCCTATACCCGCGGCGCCGAAGTCTCACGCCGTTTCGAGGATGTCCTCACCGAAGTCGCCTCGCTGGCCGAACAGGGCGTAAAAGAAATCACACTGCTGGGCCAGAACGTCAACGCCTACCGTGGCGCCATGGAAGACGGCGGCATCGCCGACTTCGCCATGCTCATCGAATACATCGCCGAAATCCCGGGCATCGAACGCATCCGCTTCGTGACCAGCCATCCGCGGGAATTCACGCAGCGTCTGATCGATGTCTATGAACGGGTACCGCAACTGGTCGATCACCTCTACCTGCCGGCACAACACGGCTCCGACAGGATTCTGGCCGCCATGAAACGCGGATACACCGCACTGGAATACAAGTCCATCATCCGCCGGCTGAAAGCCATCCGTCCCGATTTGCTGGTTTCCAGCGACTTCATCGTCGGCTTTCCCGGCGAAACGGATGCCGACTTCGACGCCATGATGAAACTGATCGACGACATCGGCTTCGACAACAGTTTCAGCTTCCTTTACAGCCCGCGCCCCGGCACGCCCGCCGCGTCGCTTCCGATGGACATCCCGCTGGACGTGCGCAAGGACCGCCTGCAACGGCTTCAGGAAAAAATCGACGGCCAGACCCGTCATTACAACCGCCTGATGGTCGGCAGCGTCCAGAAAGTGCTGATCGAATCCGTATCGCACAAGGGTGGCTCGCAAGTACAGGGAAAAACCGGCAACAACCGGGTCGTGCATATCCCGGTGGAAGGCGATCCGGCGGCACTGATCGGCCAGATGAGAGACGTGCGCATCACCGAAGCCGCCAATTTTTCCCTGCGCGGCGAGCTGACCGAGGCCTGACCGCCCTGACAGGAAACCCACACCGGCACGAAAAACCGGAACAAAACCCGAACATGCGCCTACAATAGACATATTTTCCGTATCAAGAACGGAGCGATCGTGAAAAACAAGAACAAGGACAATCCGAACATCCTGTATTACACGCCGGAACCGGTCGATAACGACAGACTTGCCAATCTGTGCGGTCCGCTGGATGAAAACCTGCGCCAGATACAGGCGGCACTGGATATCGAAATCGTGCGCCGTGGCGGCAATTTCATCATCAGCGGCAAAAACGCGGGAACCGGACTCCAGATCATCGAGGATTTCTACGCTGTCGCCGACAAGCCCGTCATGGTCAACGACATCCAGCTGGCGCTGGTCGAACAGCGTGCCATCAACAACAATCTCGCCGCCGGCATGCCCGCCGCCACGCTGGCCGAAGCGGAAATGACCAACCCCGTGCTCAAGACCAGACGCAGCGATTTGCGCGGACGCACGCCCCGGCAAGTCGATTACCTCAAGGCCATTCTGGAACACGACATCACGTTCGGCATCGGGCCTGCCGGTACCGGCAAGACCTATCTGGCCGTCGCCTGCGCCGTCGATGCCATGGAACGCGACGCCATCTCCAGGATCATCCTGACGCGCCCTGCCGTCGAAGCCGGCGAGCGGCTGGGCTTTCTGCCGGGCGATCTGGCACAGAAAGTCGATCCGTACCTGCGCCCCCTGTACGACGCGCTCTACGATTTGCTCGGATTCGAGCGGACGCAAAAGTGCTTTGAAAAACAGACCATCGAAATCGCGCCGCTGGCCTACATGCGTGGCCGGACGCTCAACCATGCCTTCATCATTCTGGACGAGGCGCAAAACACCACGCCCGAACAGATGAAAATGTTTCTGACCCGTATCGGGTTCGGCAGCAAGGCCGTCATCACCGGCGACATCACCCAGATCGACTTGCAGCGCAACCAGAAAAGCGGTCTGGTCGATGCCCTGAACGTCCTGAAAGACGTGCGCGGCATCGCCTTTTCGCAATTCACCAGCGCCGATGTCGTCCGTCACCCGCTGGTCGCCCGCATCGTCGATGCCTACGAAACGGCCGACAAACGTCAGCGAACCGCGAAAGCGGCTGCGGACGCCGCCACCGATACCGCTGGCTCCGGCGAAGAAGCCGCCGCAGAGCCCAAAGAAACGCCACGAAAGAAAACCGCCAGCAAGACCGAAACAAAATGACTACACGCCCACGCCTGTCCCTGTCCGTCCAGTATCCCGATGCGCGTCTGAAAGATATCCTCACACGCCAGAAACTGCGCCGCTGGGTCAACGCCGCGCTGCAAATGCCGGCAGAAATCACCCTGCGCTTCGTCGATGCCGAAGAAGGACAAGCCCTGAACCGCGATTACCGCGGCAAGGATTACGCCACCAACGTACTGACCTTCCCGTACGACGAACCCGAAATCTCCGGGCCGGATGCCTTTGCAGCCGATGAGGAATCCGGCGACGAAACCACCGTCCTGCAAGACGATACGCCTTCCGGCGAAACACAACAGGAAACCGCCCGCGCCGACATCGTCCTTTGCACCGACGTGCTGGAACGCGAAGCGCAGGAACAGGCCAAATCACTGGACGCCCATGCCGCCCACCTCGTCGTCCATGGCACCCTGCACGCACAGGGATACGACCACATCACCGACGATGAAGCGCAGGAAATGGAAGCGCTGGAAACGAAAATACTGGCAAGACTGGGTTATCCCGACCCGTACAAATAAACCGCCGCACCGTTTCCCGTGCAGCGATTTCTTTCAGACACCGCAAGGCAAAACACCTTGCGGTGTTTTCACGATACCTGGCCTTTTCCGGATTCCCCAACGTTATCGGCAAGCGCCGACAGCGCCTTGAGCGAGAGATTGCCGGCATTTTCCACTCGTCCAGCCCGTTGGCATTGCGCCGGATTGCTCTCCGAAAAACGCCCCGGAAAAACACCCCGCAGACATCGCTCCCTGTTACCCCTTCCCCGCCTTGTCCGCCTCATGGCATCCCATCTTTTGCCGTGTGACCAACACTTCAAAAAATCCGAACCAACCGTCCGCTGACCTTCCGTTTCATTCGCTGTTACACTTGCTTTCCGGTACTGCATGGCAAACACTGCCAAATACGTTCATAGTATGGGAAAACTGATCGTCAAGGCAGCACTGTCCGTCTTCATCTGCTGTCTGATTTACGAATTCTGCGACATCGGCACGGGGGTTCCTTTTTACTCCGGCATCGCCGCGATCATCTGCCTGCAACCGGAAATCAAAAACACCTTCCGGGTCGGTCTGAACAGAACCATCGGCACCCTGATAGGCGGTTTCACCGGCATGGCCGCGCTTTTCGTCATCCGTGCTTTCAGTATTTTCCGTCTGCCATCCCTGCAATACCTTCTGATTTCGCTGTGCATCGTCCCGCTGATGTATATCGCCAAGGCCATCAAGAAAAACCCGCTTTCCGCCGTCTTGCGAAAAAACGACTCGAGCAAACTGCTTTCCATCGCGCCGCTGGTTTTTCTTGCCGATTTCATGCGCAAAAGCGCACTGACCAACATCACCTGCGTCGCCTTCCTGTCCGTCACCATCACGCATGGCGCCGATACCAGCATTTCCGGTTTCGCCATGAACCGCATCCTCGACACCCTCATCGGCGTATTCGTCTCCTTCTTCATCAATCTCCTGCCCATGGGGCATCGCCAGACCGCTGTACATCACGACGACATCCAGGTCGAATAATCCGCTGCCCCCTCGTCGCGCTCTCGCCTGTCCGTTGACGAAAACGCCTGCAGCCATCCGGAAATTTGCAAAACAAAAACACAGATCAAGAGATTTGAAAAAACTTTTGGCTAATATAGGCAGATCAAGTACAGAGCCAGACCATCATGGGAATCGTCATAATCAAGGCGGCGATATCCGTTTTCATCTGCTGCCTGATTTACCTGTTTTTCAATATCGGTACCGGGGCGCCCTTCTATTCGGCGATCGCGGCGGTCATCTGCGTCCAGCCGGAAATCAAAAGCACTTTCCGCATCGGACTGAACCGCACCATCGGCACCCTGATCGGCGGTTTCACGGGCATGCTGGCGCTGTTCATCATCCGCGGCATTTCGCTGGAATCCCATCCGGTCTGGGCCAATCTCCTGATTTCCGCCTGCATCATTCCCCTGATGTACATGGCCGAAATCGTCAAACGCAAACCACGCATTCCCTTTACCGGTACATCCGAGCAGAAAATCCCGCTACCGATCGCACCGTTCAAATACCTGGCCGATTTCATGCGGAAAAACGCGCTGACCAACATCACCTGCATCGCCTTTTTGTCCGTCACCATCACGCATGGCGCCGATATCAGCATCTCGGGGTTCGCCATCAACCGCATGATCGACACCCTGATCGGCGTGTTCGTCTCCTTCTTCATCAACATCATTCCGGTCAAGCCGGCGCATGAAATGAAAGACGGCGAAGTCGGCGCCGCCGAACATTCCTGCGGCTGTCATCGCTGTCACCACAGCACGCCGCCGGCACCCGGCCGCGATCCCCGCAGCCGTTATATCCACCTATCCATCCGCTCGCGCGCAGATTCCGACGACAAGCCCGACTCCGGCAGCAACCGCACACGCGACAAAAACGAGAGCTCGGACTGACGAACCGGCAACACCGGGATTCACCGCTTCGCCTGCCGTTTTCCAATCCCACGATACGGCACACTCCTGGCTTGCAGCGGATTCAGCAAAGGCACATGGCAAATCAGCGACAATGCCGTACCCGCATTTGGTCTTGCCGCATACGGATGCTAGAATCGCATTTTGCCGGTTGCACCGGACGATATGGCCACACGGACAAGGCATCGACTTCTTCCGCTTTGGCATGACGTCAGTTTGCAGACCGGAAAAAACCCTTTGTTTTTCAGTATCCATGACCGACTACACATCCTGGCAAATCATCGGACGGGGTACGGAACGTACCTGTTACCGCCATCCCGAAGACGCGACACGATGCGTCAAGATCGCGCGCAGCGACCGCACCAAGCAGACCTTGCGTGAAATCGAATACTTCAGCTACCTTGCCGGCAAGGGGGTGCCATTCGACCATATCCCCCGTTTTTACGGAAAAGTCCGCACGTCCGACAGTGTCGGCATCGAACAGGAACTGGTCATCGACCGGAAAGCGACCGATACCTCCGGCCAGACCATGGAAACTTCGCCGAGCAAGACCATAGACCAGTATTTTTCATCGCCGAGAACCCCCGACGAAATCGCCGCTTTCTGGCAGGCGATCGGCGAACTGAAAGACTGGCTGCTGAAATACAATGTCCTGGCACTGGGTATCGACCACAACAACGTCGTCGTCAACTGCGCTGCCGACGGCGGCATTCGCCTCATCCTGATAGACGGCGTCTATGACACCGAATGGTTTCCCGTCTCGAAATACATCCCCTTTTTCGGGCGCAAGAAAATCCTGCGGCGCTGGGCACGTTTCATGGAAAAGCTGCACGACCGGTATCCACAACTGTTCGCTGCCTGAAGCGCACATTTTGCGTATTCACCACCTGCCGCTACAATAACGTTGCCCGTTTCCTGTTTCCGGGCAACCAGGTATCTTCGGAAAAAACCGTCGATACCGGCGAGAACTTCATCTGCATTCATACCATGATCGACTACACCGCCTGGCCTGTTATCGGAAAAGGGATGGAACGGACCTGTTACCTGAACCCTGACGACCCGTCGCGGCTGGTCAAGATCAGTCTGGCCGGCAATACCCGGCAGACACAACGCGAAATCCGGTATTTCCGTTTCCTGCTTGACCGTGGCGTTCCGTTCGACCATATCCCGAAGTTCTATGGTGAAATACACGGCGACGGATTCATCGGTTTCGAGCAGGAATATGTACGCGACTTTTCCGACAGCGAAACAGAAAGCATGCCCGCTGTCGCCCTGTTGAACTATATGGCTTCTCCGCTCTCGCAAGAACAGACAGAGGAACTTCAGGCCGCTCTCGATGAACTGAAAGCCTACCTGCTGCGCTACAACATCATCCCGAACGACCTGGGTGTCGACAACATGGTCGTCAAGCGGATGCCGTCCGGCATCCGTCTGATCCTGATCGACGGATTCGGCAGTACGGAACTGATTCCCGCCTCGAATTTCTTCCGCTTCATCGGCAACCGCAAAATCATCCGCAAATGGGAAAAATTCATCCGGCGAACCGGCGAGCGGTTTCCGGGCATTACTCTCCGCTGATCCCCGCCGGATACCGGCACGATACCGTCCCAAGCCGTCCTCCTGACGGAAATGCGTCCAAAACCCCCGTAACTTCGCTCAAATCTTTAAAAATTGTTACAACGCACATATCCCGTTTTTTTATGTGCTAGATTGGACAATACAGGATGCGTGCATACGCCACGATATGAGCTTTGCGGTTCTTTCGAGCGCAACCGGAGAATCCATCATGAAAAAAACGCCGTTTGTCCAATCAGCCTCTCATGCCCGCTCTCTTTCCGTCACCGCGGCATGGATAATGCTTGCCATGACATGCGGCCTGACTGGCCAGACGGCACAGGCAGGAACTCCCGACCACGACACCCCATCCGCCGTATCCCTACAGGCGGGCACGCCGGTCATATCCGACTGGCAAAAACGCACCCCCTTTGCCGCGACGACCATACAGACCGTACAAACCATGCAGACGACACCGGCATCCCGCGCCGCATCCCGCAAAACGGCACGCCGCAAGACCGCGCGGAAAGCCAGTCCGGCGGTAATACGCGCCGCCATGGAAACATCCGGCACGACACCCGTCTCATACGACATTTTCCGGGACGATACGGCTTGCCTGCAATCGCCGACAGAAAACACCCTGCCGCGCATCCGTACGAACGAAACGGAAAACCCGGCAAACGCCGGCTATGCCACGCCCATGCAAAAGGGATACGCCATCGGTCCGGCGCGTTTTTCCGTCAATTACGAAAAAGCCAACGACAAAAGTCTTGAACGCGCCTCGCAGCTGCTGAGCGGCAAGGCGACATACGACATCGCGGCAAACGACCTCGTCGAAACCGCGACAGAACGCGACAACTGGCGTCTCGGCATGGAATACGACACCGGCAACGGACGCGTCAACGCCGCAATGAACCTTGTCCGTCTCCGTGACCAGAAAAGCGGCAAACCATCCGGCGACGATGCCGAGCCGGCGGATTTGAGAACATTCACCATCGGCTACACCTACGACGCATCGGAAACCACTTCGTTTTACGGTATGGTGGCACATACCGAATACGACAGCGACGCGCTGCACGGATATCGGCGCGGAGACACCGAAAACGACAGCATCACCGGCTTTCAGGTCGGCGTGACACACCGTTTCTAGACAAAACCCGCGTTCTTCCTGCCCCGTGTTTCCATACACGCATCCCGGTTCAGCGCATGCCTGTTTCCCGTTTCTGTATGCAAAAAGAAACGGTAAACCCCATGCGTTCCATGCTTTCCCCATACCGCGCTAGCGGCATGCAACCTGACGGAGTACCATACGGGAAAGGGTGGCATCCGCATGACAAACAGCCTGGCTTGCCTCCGCAAGCGGCCGTGATGGCCTTGTGACCGAACTTTTCACAGGAGAACACCAAATGGAAATCGTCATCCGGTTCCTGCAGGAAAATCCCGTCCAGTTCCTCGCCACCATCGGTATGGACGGCAAACCCAGAGTACGCCCCTTCAAATTCCGTCTCGAGTCCGACGACAGACTCTGGTTCTGCACCAGCAATCGCAAGGACGTTTACAAGGAACTGATACACCATCCGTCCGTCGAACTGACGACCGCATCCCCCGAGGAAGCATGGATACGGGTAAGCGGAGACGTCGTCTTTGAAAACAACCTCTCCATCAAGCAACAAATGCTCGATAACGACAAAAACCTTCGTGAAGAATACCGCAGCGCAGACAATCCGGTTTTGGAAGTGTTCTACCTCGACCACGCCGTTGCCACCATCGCAGCCTTTTCCGGTTTGCCGCCCAAGAAATTCTTTCTCTGAATTGAAAACGCATGCCCGACCATATCATACCCCGCCCCTTGGACTCCTTGCGGCAATCCGTGCACACATCCTGCACACCCCACAGCCCGCTTTCACGCGAAAAATCGCCAATACATCAATAACACGTTGATTTTAAACGATTAAACGCGCCATGAAAAACTGGCACGCAATATGCTTTTCACGAACATGAATAGTTGCCGGTGACCGTGTGTCTCATATGAGTCCCCATCCATCCCGTCAACTGGCTATTCAGGTATTTTGCTTTTCAGGAGATCATCATGCGCAAAACACTTTGCTCGCTTGCAGTCATGACAGCACTGTGCGGCATGGCACACGCCCAATCGAACGTAACCATTTACGGATTGATCGACACCGGTCTGGTCAAGGAAACCGGTTCAGACCTCAAAATGTCGCAATGGAACAGCAGCCGTATCGGCTTCAAGGGCAACGAAGACCTCGGCAACGGCTACAAAGCGACCTTCCAGCTCGAACAACGCTATTTCGTCAACAACGGCGCCATCAACGGCACCGACTGGGAAGGCGCATCCAATGTCGGTTTGTCCGGCCCCTTCGGTTCCGTCCGGCTCGGACGCCTCAACGAACTGGAAACCGAAAGTTTTCGCCGGCTTGACCCATTCAACGAAGAAGGCATCGCAAGCATTTTGTTAAGCACCCTGCACTTCAACCGGGTCAGCAATACCATCCGTTACGACTCTCCGGTTTACCGGAACTTTTCCGTCAAGGCCAGCTACACGCTCGGCACCAATACCGACCGTGACTCGCGTGACAGCTACGGCAACCTGCTCAAGACCAACGGTGCGGACAACGACGGATTCGCCGTCAGCCTCAACTACGACAACGGCCCGATGCTATTGCTTGCCAACTTCAGCCGCCTGTCCGATTCAGCCAATTCCTTCATCTGGAGTCTGGGCGGACAATACCGGTTCGGCCCGTTCAAGACCTCGCTGGGCTATGAACAGACACGCGACAACGGCTGGAAACCCCATGCCACCGGCTCGTCCTATTCCAACAAGTACGAAGGCGTCCGTTCGCGGCAAGACAACTATGTCCTGTCAGGCGAATACACAACCGGCCCGCACAAAATCGCAGCCGCTTTCAACTACATGAAAGTTCGGGACATACGGCGTGAAGGCGGCAGTTCGGACGACAGCCTGTTTCTTGCCGACTATGATTCCGGCGATGCCCGCAAATACAGCATCGGTTACTTTTACAGTCTCTCCAAACGGACAACCCTGTATGGACAACTGGCATATACCGACTTCGAGGACAAAACCATGGCACGCTTTTTCCGTGGCGAAACCTTCAGCGGCGACAGCGTCACCGGCGTATCCCTCGGTATCAACCATCTTTTCTGACGCATAAACAGAGCGGGTACGCCGCGACCCGCTCTTTCCCCGCATACCGCCATCCGCATCCATCGCTCCGCCAACGGCATGCGGTTTTTCGGCAACATCTCCCCCATCCATTCCGCACGCCTGAACAAAAAACGGTAGCAACGGCCATTCTGTCACGATGCCGTCACAGAAAACCGTTGAGATAGGCACGGGCGCAGAAAAAAGCCCGCACACACAACAATCACTCATGATTATCTGGAGCGAACAATGAAAAAAACATGGCTTGCCCTCTCGCTGGCAACGGTTTTCACTGGCACTGCCTGTGCGCAGAGCAACGTCACGATCTACGGGGTACTCGATACCGGCTATATCAAGGAAACCGGTTCCGATTTGCAAATGGGCGAATGGAACGACAGCCGTATCGGTTTCAAGGGAACTGAAGATCTGGGCGGCGGTTACAAGGCGACTTTCCAGCTGGAACAGCGGCTTGATTTGTGGAACGGCAAGGGCAGCAACCCCGAATGGGAAGGCGCTTCCAACCTCGGCTTGTCCGGCCCGTTCGGCCGCGTCCGGTTCGGGCGCATGAACGAAATCGAAACGGAAAGTTTCCGGCGGCTTGACCCCTTCAACCAGGAAGGCGTCGGCAGTATGATGAAAGGCACGCAACGAACCAGCCGTATCAGCAACGTCGCCCGTTACGATTCGCCGAGCCTTTCCGGTTTCCGCGTTTCGCTGGGCTACTATCTCGGCCAGAACACACAGCATGTCGATGACGATGTCACCCGAAACAATGCGGACAACGATGGCTACGCCGTCGGACTGAATTACGACAACGGCCCGATGCTGCTCCTGGCCAACTACAGCCGCCTGTCCGATTCCAACGATTCCTGGGTCTGGAGTCTGGGCGGTTCATACCGCTTCGGACCGGTCAAAATCGGTCTGGGCTACGAAAGAACCGAAGACAAGGGCTGGAAAATGGGCGACGCCAGCAACAAGCTCGACGCCTCGGAGTCCAGACAGGACAACTGGATTCTCTCCGGCGACTACCAGAGCGGCCCGCACCGCATCGGCGCCTCGCTGAACTGGATGAAAGTCAGGGACGTCAAGAACTCCGGTCTGGCCTACTGGGACGACCACGATTCGGGAGACGTCAAAAAATACAGCATCGGCTATTTTTACAGCCTCTCCAAACGCACCACCCTCTACGGCCAACTGGCCTATTCCGACTTCGAGGATGAAGCTGTCGCCCAGTTCTTCCGTGGAAGAAGTTTCGAAGAAGATGGCGTAACCGGCGTCCAGATCGGTATCAACCACAAATTCTGATCTCTCCGGACAGCCCTGAACGGCGCCGAAAACCTGTTTTTTCCGGACATTGCCCGCCGCTGGCGGAAATCGTCCGGTATCCAGGCAAGGCCCGTTCATGTCTCATGTCTCATGTCTCATGCACCCGCCGGCCCGTACCAAAGCGGCGACGCATAAAAACAACATCTTGCACGGCAACTTTTCTCCCGTTGGTTTTTTCTCAAACCGGGTTTCGCAGCGATTGCCCATCATGACAGACAACAGGCGATAGACGCTGTAATCGCCGCATTCAAGCTCACGCCCGATTATCACCCCATCCGGAGAAACCATGAAAAAAACCTCGCTCGCATTGTTTCTGGCTGCATTGTCGGCCACGACATCCGCCATGGCGCAATCAAACCTGACCATTTACGGCGTCGTCGATACCGGTATCGCCAGACAGACCGGCAAAGACACCTACATGACGCACAATTACGAAAGCAGTCTTGGCTTTAAAGGGACGGAAGACCTGGGCGGCGGCTACAAGGCCATGTTCCAGCTGGAACACCGGCTCAATCTCAACAACGGAACGGTCTATGGCGGCAACCCTGACATCGACTGGTACGGCGGTGCCAACGTCGGTATCGGCACACCGTACGGAACCTTCCGCATCGGCCGTGTGGATGAATTGCCGACGGAAACCCTGCGGACACTCGACCCGTTCAATCAGGACAGTATCGCCAGCATGACCCTCTCCACCCAGCGTTCCACCCATATCGACAACACACTGCGTTACGACAGTCCGAACCTCTCAGGCTTCCAGCTCGGCGCGACATACAGCCTCGGCAAAAACACCAAAGGCAGCGACAGTAACAGCGCCTTTGCGCAGGCAGGCGCAGACAACGACGGCTATGCCGCTTCCGTGCTGTACGATAACGGCGTCGTCGCATTGCTCGGCAACTGGAGCCGGCTGGCCGATTCCAACCGCTCTTTCGTCTGGAATCTGGGCGGTGCCTATACCTGGGGTGACCTCAGAATCTCGCTGGCCTATGAAAAAACGCACGACAAGGGCTGGTACAACGCCGAACGCTCGCTTTCCGAAAACAGCGGCGTGGCCGATTCCTCGCTCATCAACGGCGTCGCATCCAAAATGGACAACTGGATACTCGGTCTGAACTACAAGGTCGGCCCCGGCACATTCAAGGCCGCCTTCAACTACGTCAAGCTCGAGGATGTCCGCGGCATGAGCGCGGCCGACGGCGGCGCCTACTGGGACGGTCACAGCTCGGCCGATTTGAAAAAATACGCGCTGGGTTATACCTACGACCTGTCCAAACGCACCTCGCTGTACGGCATGGTGGCCTATACCGACTATGAAAACGGCGCCATCTCCAGTTTCTTCAGCGGCAGCGGTTACGACGAGGAACACGTCGCCGGCATCCAGCTGGGCATGACGCACACTTTCTGATTCCGCCCGCAACGCGGCATACCGCCCGCTCCGGTATGCCGCACGGCAAAATCCCCCGCCATCGGGCCGCTTGCGGTACGAAAAAATCCCCCCCTGTCACCAAACTGTTGTTTTACGGTTTCATAATGCCCGCCGAAGTTCATCCGGAAATGCAAAACAGCACAGATAACGTATAATTCCGGTCAAAATTTCCGGCATGTCCGGATATTCTGAAAACCGTGGCATAACAACAGGATAGCAGCTGCCTTTCCCCCCACTGTACACACTTGGAGATCGCGATGAAATTTCGCTTTCCTATCGTCATCATCGACGAAGACTACCGTTCCGAAAACTCGTCCGGGCTGGGTATCCGTGCCCTTGCCAAGGCCATGGAAGACGAAGGCATGGAAGTGCTGGGCGTCACCAGCTATGGCGACCTGTCGCAGTTCGCGCAACAGCAATCGCGCGCATCCGCGTTCGTGCTTTCCATCGACGACGAGGAATTCGGTGAAGGCACCCGCGAGGAAATCGACCAGGCGCTCAAACCCCTGCGCGCTTTCGTCACCGAAATCCGCAGCAAAAACGCCGACATTCCGATTTACCTGTACGGTGAAACGCGCACATCCCGTCATATTCCGAACGATCTCTTGCGCGAACTGCACGGTTTCATCCACATGTTCGAGGACACGCCCGAATTCGTCGCACGGCACATCATCCGCGAAGCGAAAACCTACCTTGACGGACTGGCTCCGCCGTTTTTCCGCGCCCTGATGCACTACGCGCAAGACGGTTCCTACTCCTGGCACTGCCCCGGACACTCCGGTGGCGTGGCGTTCCTGAAATCGCCTATCGGCCAGATGTTCCACCAGTTTTTCGGTGAAAACATGCTGCGCGCCGACGTCTGCAACGCCGTCGAGGAACTGGGCCAGCTGCTGGACCATACCGGTCCCGTCGCGCAAAGCGAGCGCAATGCCGCCCGCATTTTCAACGCCGACCATTGCTACTTCGTCACGAACGGTACATCCACGTCCAACAAGATCGTCTGGCATTCCACCATCGCCAGCGGCGACATCGTCGTCGTGGACCGCAACTGCCACAAATCGATTCTGCACGCCATCATCATGACCGGCGCCATTCCGGTTTTCCTGATGCCGACGCGCAACCATTACGGCATCATCGGACCGATTCCGAAAGACGAATTCAGACCGGAAAACATCAAAAAGAAAATCGAGGCCAACCCGTTCGCGCGCGGTGCCGTCAACAAGAAACCGCGTATCCTCACAATCACGCAATCGACCTACGACGGCATCATCTACAACGTCGAAACCATCAAGACCATGCTCGACGGGGAAATCGATACCCTGCACTTCGACGAAGCCTGGCTGCCGCATGCCGCCTTCCATGACTTTTACCGCGACATGCACGCCATCGGACCATACACGCCCCGTGCGCGCAAATCCGTGATTTTCTCGACCCAGTCCACGCACAAACTGCTGGCCGGCCTGTCGCAGGCGTCGCAAATTCTCGTCAAGGAATCCGAAGAAGTCCAGCTCGACCAGAACATCTTCAACGAATCCTTTTTGATGCACACATCCACTTCGCCGCAATACGCCATCATCGCATCGTGCGACGTGGCGGCCGCCATGATGGAACCGCCGGGCGGCACCGCACTCGTCGAGGAATCCATCCTCGAAGCGCTCGACTTCCGCCGCGCGATGAAAAAAATCGAAATGGAATGGGGAAAAGACTGGTGGTTCGAGGTCTGGGGACCGGAAGATTTCGCCGAAAACGGCATCGGCCAGCGAGAAGACTGGATTCTCAAGGCCGAAGACAACTGGCACGGCTTCGGCGACATCGCGCCGGGATTCAATATGCTCGACCCGATCAAGGCCACCGTCATCACGCCCGGACTGTCCCTGGCGGGTGAATTCGAGGCGACCGGCATCCCCGCTTCCATCGTCAAGATGTATCTGGCGGAAAACGGCATCATCGTCGAAAAATGCGGTCTGTACAGCTTCTTCATCATGTTCACCATCGGCATCACCAAGGGCCGCTGGAACACCCTGGTCACCGCGCTCCAGCAATTCAAGGACGACTACGACAAGAACCAGCCGATCTGGCGCATCCTGCCGGAATTCGCCGCCGCGCATCCGCGTTACGAACAACTCGGCCTGCGCGACCTCTGCCAGAAAATCCACGATTTCTACCGCGAAAACGACGTGGCCCACCTGACCACCGACATGTATCTGTCGGATATGGTTCCCGCCATGAAACCGTCGGACGCCTACGCCAAGATGGCGCACCGCGAAATCGAACGGGTACCGATCGACGAACTCGAAGGCCGTGTCACATCCATCCTGCTGACCCCCTATCCGCCGGGTATCCCGCTGCTGATTCCGGGCGAGCGCTTCAACCGGACGATCGTCGATTACCTGAAATTCGCACGCGACTTCAACGACCGATTCCCCGGTTTCGAAACCGACGTCCACGGACTGATCCGCCAGCAAAACAGCGACGGCAAATGGGAATATTTCGTCGATTGCGTCAAAAAGGAATGCGTCTGACCGGCAATGGTCTGCCAAACAAAAAAGACGGGAAAACCCCGTCTTTTTTGTATCAGCCGACATCCGCCATTACCGTTTGCCGGTCGCGGCATTCTCCATCCAGCCATATTTCATGAAAATCGCACGGCCTTCTTCCGATGTGATGAAACGGTAAAAACCTGCCGCAGCCTCGTTTTTCTGTCCTTCGCGCGTCAGCGCGATATCCATCGGGCGATAGATGCGGTATTCCGGTTCGACCGGCACGATCTCGCCATCTCCGGGATTGGCGATTCCCCAGATATTGAAGACGAGCCAGGCATCGAAACTGCCGTCATCAAGCCATACCTGCCGTGCCACTCCGGTATTGGGCGCGAAAAAACCGATATTTTCCCGAAAAGCCCTGACCGTGGCGATATTGCCCAGGCGCCCGGCAATGTCTTCCCACATGCCGACCTGACCGGCGCCATGGGTGACCAGAATCTTCACCTTTTTACCGGCCAGATCCGACACACCCTGAATATTCCGGTGATTGCCTCGGCGCACCAGAATGGCTGCAGGACGCAGATAAACCGGCATCACCGTTTCCGGCACGATCTGTTCACCGAACGACTTGCAGAAGTCCGACATCATGGCTTCCGAACCGGAATAGATCATATCCGCATTCTGTCTGGCGCCGTTTTCCCATTTCGGCGTCGGTCCCGCCTCGACGATCACTTGCACGCCGTTCTTCTTTCCATACTCGGCAGCTGCAGCCTTCATGGCCGGTGCCGGGCCGCCCGGGCCATAAACATGCACGACCGGTGCCGCCATCGCACCGGTAACGAAAAACAATAAAGCGAAAGCCCATTTTTTCATAAACCCTCCGTCATAAAACCCTTCAGGAATTTTGTTTTATGTTACGGACAGTCCACAAATCATGCAGATGAGCAAACAACTTTGCACAAAACAGGCCATTAGTCCGATTCAAAGGGAAACGCCGCTTACCTGACAACGGTTTTCCGGATACGCCGTCCTGTATAACGGCTGCCCCGCTCGGCTACCGGCAACGGAATGCTGATCGTGCGACTGCGGTTGATGAAACGGTTCGCACCACCCGGCATATCATGCGTGGGTTGATCGCTCGACGGATCGCGAAACAAGACCATCGCCACCATGCACGCAGGCAGACTGCCC
This sequence comes from Oxalobacter formigenes, assembly GCA_949290765.1. GTDB lineage: Bacteria > Pseudomonadota > Gammaproteobacteria > Burkholderiales > Burkholderiaceae_D > Oxalobacter > Oxalobacter formigenes_E. Next base: position 20,134 of record CASETG010000061.1, read on the forward strand.
ATCAGTACAAACTGATGGATTTTGTGAGAGATAACAGGCATATGATCGAATCCTTTCGTAAAACATTCATCATCATCCGACCCGGCATCCGTCTTGTGGACAGCGCCGGGCTATGTGGCGATGATTATATACCGGATTTTGCAGGCATGTTTTCCCGCAACCGGCCCGATGCATCCCGCAGCGGCATCTTCTTTCCGGCTTTCTCGCCGGAATACAGCACACGACCGGTAAACGCATCCGCATGAGAAAAAACCGGCGATTCCCGTCTGCCATCCCCTGTCTCGCCGCAAGCCTGGAGACAATACGCCAGAAACACCTGTACCGGTGTACGGTAAAGCGCAACGGCAACCAGACAAGCCAGCACACTTGCCGCCAGCACGGCGCGCCGCACCGCCCGGTTTTTCATCGTCTCATCCATTTCAGCTCCTTTCCACAACGTCGGCATACAGCCAGCCATTACGCCCGATTGTGATACCGCGCCGAAACCGGCATATTGCAAAAAATCACATGTTCTGTTCAGGCGACATCACCGGATACCCTGCCGTTTTTTTGCCGACTTGCGAAAAACACGCGTTCCGCCCGACTGGCCTGCCGCCGGCTGCATGGCGCAGTCGGGGCGACAGCATCGCGGATTTTCTTCCGGTTGATTTTCACATCCATATCCGTTTCCTTTCACTGCTTTCCTTGCCGCATCCGGAAAAGCGTTTTCCGGATTTTTTCCTGTACTTCATACTAGGCAAACGACATGACCGGCACGTGACAAAAAAACGGATTGGCATCCCTTTTTTCAGGTCGCAGACAGAGTGGCACCATTTTCGTGCCACACTGCATCATATTGGCACGAATTATGCATGCATTTTGGTGCATCAACCGGAGATGAATGTATGCCATCAATTCGGAAAAAGCGATTATCATTTCCGGGTTGAAACCCATGATTTCAGGCACAATCCGCGATACAGACTTATGAATCCGTTACTCGACCGACTGCAATCCTATCCATTCGAAAAACTGCGCAAGCTGTTTTCCGGCGTGACGCCCGATCCGGCATACAGCCCCATCAATCTGGGCATCGGCGAACCGCGGCATCCCGCGCCGGCATTCATCCGGCAGACGCTGGCCGACCATCCCGAAGGACTTTCCCGCTATCCGGCGACCGTCGGCACGCTTGCACTGCGTGAAACGATCGCGCGCTGGCTGGCCAACCGCTACGGCATTCCCGCACCCGACCCGGCCGCCATCCTGCCGACACTGGGCTCGCGCGAAGCCCTGTTCGCGCTGGCGCAAACCGTCCTCGACCCGTCGGAACACGGTATCGTGGTTTGTCCCAATCCGTTTTACCAGATTTACGAAGGCGCTGCCCTGCTCGGCGGCGCGACACCGTATTTCGTCAATGCCGACCCGGCGATGAACTTCGCCTGCGACTACGACAGCGTACCGGAACACATCTGGGCGAAAACGAAACTGCTTTACACCTGTTCGCCCGCCAACCCGACCGGCGCGGTCATGACGCTTTCGCAATGGGAAAAACTGTTTGAACTGTCCGACCGGTACGGATTCGTGATCGCGTCGGATGAATGCTATTCGGAAATCTATTTCGACACCCCGCCTTTGGGCGGACTGGAAGCGGCGCACCGGCTCGGACGCGATGGCTATCCGCGACTGATCATGCTCTCGTCGCTGTCCAAACGTTCCAACGTCCCCGGCCTGCGCTCGGGCTTCGTCGCCGGCGACGCGGACATCATCCGGAAATTTCTGCTGTATCGTACCTATCACGGTACCGCCATGAGCGAGACGGTACAGGCCGCCTCGATCGCGGCATGGAACGACGAGGCACATGTCCGCGAAAACCGTGAAAAATATACCGCCAAATTCCGGCAGGCACTGCCCGTGCTGCAATCGGTACTGAACGTTTCGATGCCGGACGCCAGTTTCTATCTCTGGGCGGAAGTCCATGAAAAAACAGGCCTTTCCGACACGGAATTCGCCAGCCGCCTGTACGGAAGCCACCATGTCACCGTCTTGCCGGGCAGCTATCTGGCACGTGACGCCCATGGCGGCAACCCCGGAAAAAACCGTATCCGTATCGCGCTCGTTGCCGAACCCGCCGAATGTCTGGAAGGCATAGAGCGTATCGCCGCTTTCGTGCGGACACTGCCCTGACCGAACACCCATACAAGAACACAAAAGGAAACACCATGACACAACAGGAACAGCTCAGACAAATCATCGAGGACGCATGGGAAAACCGTGACAGCTTCACAGCGACCGATGCTTCCCCCATTCTCCGTGCCGCCATCGCCGAAGTCATCCGGCAGCTCGACTGCGGCCAGCTGAGAGTGGCTGAAAAACAAAACGGCGAATGGATCGTCAACCAGTGGACCAAAAAAGCCGTCCTGCTTTCCTTCCGGCTTCAGGAAAATTTCGCCATGCCGGTCGGCTCCGACGGCTCGCCCGCCCTGCATTTTTACGACAAGGTCAGCAGCAAGTTCGCCAACTACACACAGGAAGACTTCGCTCGCGGCGGATTTCGTGTCGTACCGCCTGCCGTCGCCCGTCTGGGCAGCTACATCGGCAAAAACGTCGTCATGATGCCGTCTTTCGTCAATATCGGCGCCTATGTCGATGAAGGCACGATGATCGACACCTGGGCAACCGTCGGTTCCTGCGCACAAATCGGCAAACACGTCCACCTCTCCGGTGGTGTCGGTATCGGCGGCGTACTCGAACCGATGCAAGCCAATCCGACCATCATCGAGGACAACTGCTTCATCGGCGCGCGCTCGGAAATCGTCGAAGGCGTCATCGTCGAGGAAAACAGCGTCATTTCCATGGGCGTGTATATCGGCCAGTCCACCCGTATTTACGACCGCGAAAACGACCGAATCCTCTACGGGCGTGTCCCGTCCGGCTCCGTTGTCGTACCCGGCAATCTGCCCGACCCCAGCGGCAAATACAGTTTATACTGTGCTGTCATCGTCAAGCGCGTGGATGCACAGACACGCGCAAAAACGGCGATCAACGACCTTTTACGCGACAACTGAAAAGAGATGCCACGATGAACGCCACTTTCGACCTCGCCTGTTCCCTGATCGCACAAGCGTCCGTCACGCCGGACGACAAGAATTGCCAGCAAATCATCCGCTCCGTACTGGCCCCGCTGGGATTTGCATGCGAAACGATTGTCAGCGGCAACGTCACCAACCTCTGGGCGCGTCATGGCGACACCGCCCCGCTGATCGTTTTCGCAGGCCATACCGATGTCGTCCCGCCTGGACCGCTCGACAAATGGACGTCCGATCCTTTCACACCGACCGTTCGGGACGGTCGCCTCTACGGGCGTGGAGCCTCCGACATGAAAACCTCGGTCGCCGCCATGGTGATCGCCGCACGGGACTTCATCACGGCCCATCCCGATTACACCGGCTCCATCGGCTTCATCATCACCAGCGATGAGGAAGGCATCGCCGTGGACGGCACCGATGCCGTCGTCAAGATACTGGAACAACGCGGCATCCGTCCGGATTACTGCATCGTCGGCGAACCGAGTTCCCTGAAAAAAATGGGCGACACGATCAAGAACGGCCGGCGCGGTTCGCTGTGCGGACAATTGACCGTTTTCGGCAAACAGGGACATATCGCCTACCCCAAACGCGCCGCCAACCCCATCCATCTGGCCGCACCCGCGCTGGCCGAACTCGCCGCCGAAGTCTGGGACAACGGCAACGAATACTATGAACCGACTACCTGGCAAATGTCGAACATCCATGCGGGAACCGGTGCGAACAACGTCATCCCGGGCGAACTGTTCGTCGAATTCAACTTCCGGTTCTGCACCGCCAGCACGGTCGAAGGCCTGAAAAAACGGGTGCACGCTATTCTGGACAAATACGGATTCCCTTACCGGCTCGACTGGAATTATTCCGGCGTACCGTTTCTGACGCCGCGCGGTTCCCTGTGCGACGCGCTCTCCGAAGCGATCGCCGCCGAAACCGGGCTGACACCCGAACTGTCCACCACCGGCGGCACATCCGACGGCCGTTTCATCGCCCGTATCTGTCCGCAAGTCGTCGAATTCGGTCCCGTGACGGAAAGCATCCACCAGATCGACGAAAACGTCCTCGTCGCCGACATCGGCCCGCTGACCGCCATTTACCGGCGTACACTGGAGAAACTCTTCCTGTAAAATACCGGTTTGATCTTCGCGCACCTGTGCGCGATACGGACAATCAGGCCGATACATGGCGAACCCGGCAAGTGCCGGGTTCGCTTTCATCAATGGACGATGCCATGAACACACAGCAAACCACCCCGTTTTCCACCGTGCGCGACCTGTTGCGCTATGCCGTCACCCGCTTCACGCGCGAAAAACTTTTTTTCGGGCACGGCAGCGAAAACGCTTTCGATGAGGCAGCCTACCTGATCCTGCATACCCTCTCGCTGCCGATCGACCGGCTGGACCCCTTCTTGGACGCACGCCTGCTGCCGGAAGAAATCGCCTCGGTCATGGACATCATCGAGCGGCGCGTCACCGACCGCATTCCGGCCGCCTACCTGACCGGCGAAGCATGGTTGCAGGGCTATTCGTTCCATGTCGAACGCGGCGTCATCATCCCGCGATCTTTTCTGGCAGAACTGATCGTCGAACAGTTC
>CASETG010000062.1 GCA_949290765.1 Oxalobacter formigenes
CCCGCGTCACCCCTTCGGCATATTCGATACCGACATCGCCCGCACGGGACGTTTCCGCCTTCAACTGCGTATTGCCGTACATCGGGTTATACAACTGGTACATGCTCGGTGCGAGAAACGATGACGAAACCGAAGCCGTCAGTTTCCAGTCCTGCGCCATCCGCCAGGCATACCCCAGATACCCTGCCCATTCCGAACCGGCATCATCGACCTGATCGTAACGGACATTGGTCTGCCAATCATGCATCCCCGTCTTGCCCGATACACCACCGTACAAACTGTACCGGTTGCGGCTCGCCACACTGTCCATTCCGTTTTTACCGGATTCCGAACGCTCATGCGCTACATCGGCGCCGGCTGTCGCACTCCAGTCGCCGGACAACGCCACATCGTTTTGCCATTGCAACAATGTATGTTCCGTCCTGGAATCCGAAGTCCCGTTCGGATCGTACGCCGGCAATATCGTCCCGCCCCAATCCATCGGCGGCCTGACCAGACCGTTTCTCGTCTCGTAATGCCGGTCTATCTCCATGCGAGAGAGCGTCACGCCCGACAACCAGTCCGCAGTCATGCGCTTTTTGCCATACAGCGCGCCGACCCACTGCCGGTTTTCGCCGGTATTGATTTCATCGGGGCCGCTGCCGACATCGTAATCATACCGCGCGTCGCTGAAATACCATCTCGCGCCGATCTCGCCATCCGTACCGAAACGGTGCGACAAACTGCCGCTGACCGTATCGAGCCGGTCGCCGTCCCTGTCGGCGTTGACCAGCGGATTCTTCGAGGACGACATCGTGGAAAACCCGTCCGTCTCCGAATGAACGGCCGACAGCGAAAACCGTGTATCGTTCGCCTTGCCGGAAACACCCGCACCCATACGGGACGTATCGCGACTGCCATATTCGGCGAACAGACTCGCCGATGGTTTGCCCTCGCCCTGCTTCGTGAAAATCCGGATCACGCCACCGGAAGCGCCGCCCCCGTAAATGGCCGTCACATCGCCACGCACCACTTCGATACGCTCGATCTGATCCGGCTGGAGATGACCGAGCAAGGCAGCCGACCCCATCACGGAACCGTCGTTGACCGGCACCCCGTCGATCTGTACCAGCACGCGATTGGCATTGCTGCCCCGCATATAAACCGACGTGGTCATACCAGGCCCACCCATCCGGTCGAACTCGATCCCCGCCTCACTGCGCAAAATGGACGGCAAATCGGCCAAACGCCTGTTTCGGATCGCCTGTGCGGTAATGACCGTCGTCGAAGCAATCGCGTTTTCTTCCAGCCGTTCGCCACGCGAAGCCGTCACCACAACCGGCGAAAGCGTCGCATCTTCTTCATGGCTTTCCTGCGCAAACCCATCCGGCATGGCACCGCCGGTCATAACAGACAGCAAGGCACATAAAAAACCGGTTCGCCGGCGCAAGCCGGCAAACCGGTTTTCGTATCGATGTCCACCAGACATATCCCCTGCCGTTTTCCATTTTCCGAACAGGGGCATATTCTATCCTACATCTTCACATTCACGCCGACATAGGCCGCACGGTCCATCTGGTTGTAACCGTATGCCGTTTCATATTCCTTGTCGAACAGGTTTTCGATACGTGCATACAGCGACACTTCCTTGGTGACGTTGTAGCGTGCATTAAGGTTGACCAGCGTGTAAGAACCGAGATCATGGTCGCCATCCGGCCGGTGACCGGTGTACTGAAGATCGCCACCCAGATACCACTGGCCGCAAGTCTTCGACACATTCAACGTACCGAAGAACTTGGCCCGTCTGTCGAGCTGATCGCCGGTTTCACGATCCTTCGGATTCTGCCAGGTCATGGTGGAACCGACATCCAGCCCGAACACTTCGGTCTGTGCCGTCAGTTCCGCACCGGTATTCTTGGCACGTCCCACATTGGAATACTCGCCGGTGTAATAACCGGTCTGTACATAATCGATCAGATTGCGGGTATGCCATTCAAACACACTCAACCGCACCAGATCCTTGTCTTTGGCATACTGGATACCTGCTTCGTAATTGGTCGAACGTTCCGATTCCAGATGCTCGTTTCCGCTGTACGGGTCATATTGCTGGTACAGATTCGGTGCCAGAAACGAAGTCGAGACACTGGCAAGCAACTTCCATTCAGGCGTCAGATCATAGCCATACCCCAGATAACCGGTCGTATCCGAACCAGCGTCATCGACATGATCGTAGCGGACATTGGCTTGCACATTATGGTCTCCCATCTTGCCGAGCAATCCGGCAAATGCACTGTACCGGTCGCGTTGGTGGGATTCACCGTCGTTTTTCACTTTTTCGGCTGCTGCATCAAGCCCGGCGGTCATCATCCAGTCTGCCGACAAGGAAACATTGTTGTTCCATTGCAGCATGCTGGTTTCCGTTTTCATCACATTATGCGAATCACCCCATGCACCGTTTTCCGTGTTGTATTCACGGCGATGTTCCGCCTGCGACAAAGTCACGGTCGAAAGCCAGTCTTCGGTAATCCGGTTTTTGCTGTAAACCGAGCCTATCCACTGTTTCGATTTGCCCCAGTCATCCTGCGACGGAATTCCGCTGCCGCCGCCGTCATACTCGAACTTGGCATCATACATATACAACTTCACGCCCAGTTCATGATCTTCATTGAGCTTTTGCGAAAGAGAAGCACTGATACTGAGATTGCGATCGTAATCGTCATCGGAATTTTCGTTGGGATAACGTTTCGTGTTCACTGCGGAAATCCCGTCGGTTCTGAAACGTGTCGCAGACAACGCGAAACTCGTTCCCCCTTCAGTTTTTCCAGAAATACCTGCGCCGATCTTGGTCGTATCATGCGAACCGTATTCCGCAAACACGTTCGCCGTCGGCTTGCCGGTACCCTGCTTGGTGAAAATCTGGATCACGCCGCCCATCGCGCCGGAACCGTAAATGGCGGAAACATTGCCGCGCACCACTTCGATATGGTCGATCTGGTCAGGCTGCAATTGTTCCAGAATCAGCGGCGTTCCCAATTCGTTACCATCCTGAATCGGCACACCGTCGACGATGACGAGCAACTGTCTGGAATTGACGCCGCGCATGAAAACGGACGTCGTCTGGCCTCTGCCGCCCGTTCTGGCGAAATCGATACCGGCCTCGCTTTTCAGCAATGACGGCAAATCGGCGAGTTTCTTGTTCTGGATCGTTTCGGACGAAATCACGGTCGTGCTGGGAATGGCATCCTTTTGCAGCTGTTCGACACGCGAGGCCGTCACGACGACAGGTTCAAGCGTTTTTTCTTCGGATTCAACGGTTTCCTGCGCATAGGCGGAACCTGCAAAACAGCAGGCCAACGCGGAAACAAGCAAAAGCGGTCTGATCGCCGTACGACGACGGCGACGATCTGAAATGTGTGGATACATGAATTGTTTATTCCATTTGCATACTTCGAGCCGGCGACCCCGCCGGACTCTCGTCCATCAACGTGCCACGGGAAGCGGAAAAGAAGAAAAACACCGGAGAAATGAAAAACTGACGGTACGTCTTGCGGCATTCCCCGTCCGCGGCACAACCTCATTCGTTCAGGCCGGTATCCGGGCTACAGGTTTTCGGTATCTCACCGAAACCGGCCGTCCTGCCTTCCCATGCACAAGGCACAGTGGCGCGGATGGACGGCGTGTTCCCTCATCGGAACACCTGCTTACCGTTGCGGGGGCAGCACACGTTGGCCGAAACTTGCGGCTTCGTGTTTCCCGTTTAACTGCACATCAGACAGATGTGCGAGCACCAGAACGGCGACATTGTAAACGCGGTATTCAAAACCGGGCGAAATCCGGTCATACAAAACGCGTTTTTTTGGCGGACTGCGTCAAAAAACATACACTATCGAACCGAAAACTACCGGAATACCTTCCCGCAGCACAAACACATCCCGACGCCATCCTCATCCATACAAGGTAAAATAGCGGCGACAAGGAGTTTCCGGACATGCATTTTTCCAACCTCAAAGGCAATTTCCGCAAGCCCGCCGGAAGCCAGACACTCAAATGGCTGCTTGGCTGGCACGATGAAAAACGCCCGAAATCGCCCGCCACCGGCGTGGCGATTCCTTATGTGGCAAACGACGGTCGCGCGCTCAGACGCTCGGTTTCCGATACCCTGACCTGGATCGGACAGGCATCCTTTCTCATCCAGCTCGGCGGCAAGAATCTGCTGATCGACCCGGTGCTTTCCCGCTCCCTCGGTTTCATCAAGCGCAATTCCCCTCCCGGACTGGACTGGCCGGCCATGCCGAAAATCGACGTGGTATTCATCACCCACAACCACCGCGACCATATGGACGCACCGACACTCAAGCGCATCGGCCCCGCTCCGGTCTATGTCGTTCCGAAAGGACTGGGCAAATGGTTTTTGCACAACGGCTTTCCGCGTGTCATCGAAATGGGCTGGTGGCAAGAAGAATCCATCGAGGGACTTGACGTGACCTTCGTCCCTGCCGAACACTGGAGCCGCCGCTCCCTGACGGATATCAACACCAGCTGGTGGGGCGGCTATGTCATCTCGCGCAACGGACTGCGCATCTACCATTGCGGCGATACCGGCTGGTTCGACGGCTTTTCACAAATCGCACAACGCTTTCCCGACATTCATGCCGCCATGATGCCGACAGGTGCCTATGCCCCGCGCTGGTTCATGCGCGCACAGCATATCGACCCTGAAGAAGCCGTCAAGGCATTCAAAATCATCGGCGCAAGACAATTCATCGGCATGCATTGGGGAACCTTCAAACTCTCGGACGAACCACTGGACGAACCGATGCACGTTCTGCCGGAAATCTGGGAAAAAGAAGAACTGGAACGCGCGCGCCTCGAAACCGGCACGCTGGGCAAGATAGTGCGTCTTGATACGCTGGCATGACACTGGCATGCCAGCCTGTCGATATACGAAGCATCCGGCATCCCCCCGTCCGGGCAACCGGTCGGGCTGTTCCTCATTATCAAACCACTGCATCCTGACTGCACGGACAACAGGGATACATGACCATCGCCGCCGTTTGTGACATCGAGACAGATTTCCGGTACGGCACGCCGATTGAGCCAGATCTCCTCACGGCAATAAAAATGGCGCATCGCCAGATCCGAACAGTCCAGAAAGCCAGGATACGACGTCTTCTTGATTTTGCAGGCATGCCGTCCACCGATAACGATTCATGAAACGTGCGTCCCGATCAACTGGCTGGATGGTTCGGCTTGCCGAAGCAAACCGAACCATGTTCTCACACCATGTTCCTGTTCCCGGAAACCGCCTTGCCGCTCTCCGTCGATCATGCCACCTGTCCGATAGATGCCCGACCGGCAAAACACAGCGAGAACAGAAAGACGAGCGGCACACGACCCGGCGGCCATCTCTTGTCAGGACAGTCGAACATACTGCCGCTTGTCCGGCACGCGACGGGCGACATACCAGGTACCGATCACACCACCGCAAACACTGACAATCAGCGAAAACGCCACGCCGACGAACACCATCCATGCCGCCGCCGTCACGGCACTGACCAGCTGTTCAGGCGAAAGCAGCGGTTCGGTCGCGATGACCGTCGAGCTGCCGATCTGCTCCATCGCACCATCGACGATGTCGGCGGCGCGTGACGCAGCGATACCGTGCGATGTCAGATAGGCCTCCGCTTCTTTTCGCTGCCCCGCCAGCAAATACTGTTGCAACTGCTGCAAGCCCGCGGCATCCAGCTCATTGCCCAGTTCCTGCTGCAAACCGGAAACCACAACAGGAGGCACGTTCACCACCGTACCGGAATAGACAATCGTCGTATTGGCGGCCGCGAACATGCCATTGAGTATCGTACCGGCTGTCGTGGACAATATCAGTGCAAACAGCAATACCGAAACCGCCCAGTTGACCGCGCCATACAAGGCGCCGTCCGCCCTTCTGCGCGACCCCGAAAACCTGGCGGCGAAAAAACCGCCGGCAAACGCCGAAATCAGCAAGGACACCATCGCCCACAACATCGGGCCGAACGATGCGCTTTCTCCCGAATACACACTGTTCATGGAAGACAGGCCACCGGCAAAACCCAGAAGTCCCAGCATCGCCTGAACGGCGATACCGACCACAACCCCCGCGAAAATGGCGCTCCATCGTATTCCGTAAAACATCATCTGTTTCATTTCATGAGCAGACGCACGGTCATCGCCCATGCGTTCCTCGATTCTGACTGCAGTCATTGCGTTCTCCTTTTCCGACTCGTCTGTTAACGCGACACTCCGTGGAAACCTGCTGTCCGATATGGCAAGCCCGGAATTCGCGCGATACCTTTCCACCGTCCCGGCCGTTCATGGGAAGCACAAAACATCCGGCACGGACTCAAAGGCTCAATCCGTCATACCGGGTTCCTGCGAAATCTGACGGGTACCATTGGTGCCGCCCCTGCGGCCGATTTCCGCCATATGCTTGCGGTCACGGCTGACGGCTGCGCCGCCCTTGCGACCGGCCGCTCGCGCCTCTTCCGAAGTAAACTGATGCGCAGTTCCCTTGGCATGAGCCGCCTTGCCGCCCATGCTGGCAATCGCGCGCTGCTTCTCCGGGTCCATGGCGGCAAAACCGCGTTTGGACGGTCTGCCGCCCTGCGTATTTCCCGAACGGCTCTTCGATGGTGAAACCATAATGACCTCCTGTTGTAAAACCTGCTGCATTCGTCAACGAACCAGATAAACCAAACCGCCCGTAAACCAGTGAGCTTTACAATCACCGGCAAAGCGACCATGAGGATTTGGAGAGAGGCCACCCCCAAAAGTTCCTGCCCTGATGAAAATTTAGTTTTCGCTTTGAAAACAACATGATACCGACGCGTCACTCTTCGGCTCATCCTGTCTTTTCGTGAAGAACTTGCGATACCGCATTGCCGGATTGCCCCCCATCGGCAATCTGTCGGAATATTCCTACACGCCCTTCATTTTTCCGACACCGATATTCAGCTTCCGCCGATATTCACTCATCCGTGAAATTGACATAATGCAAACAGCATCATGAATGTCACAAGGAAACAATCATCATGCAAACCGTTGTTTGGCAAGCCTTTTCGCTGAATGACGCCCGTTCATCATTTCCAATCGGGAGTACCCGCCATGTTTGCAACCCACCCAACCCCATCCTTACAGGAATCGCCCCATTCCCTGTCCCGTGAAGCCGGCCGGCAAAAAAACGGAAAACTCTGGTCAAATCTTGCTGAAGTCTGTTCGCTCCTGCGTATTCCGGCACCTGCCGCGACACCGTCCGCCGGCGAGGATGTCCTGTTCCAGCATGTCCAGTTCAAGACAGGACAACGGATACACACCATCGGCCAGCCATTCGAGATGCTCTATATCGTCAACTCAGGCTTTCTCAAAACCGTCATGATCGACGAACTGGGGAACGAACAAGTGCTTTCCTTCCCGATGAAATCCGATTTGCTCGGCGTGGATGGCATCCACAGCCGCTTCCATACATCCGAAGCCGTCGCCTTGTCCGATTGCGACCTGATTCTGGTTCCGTTCAAGAAACTGACTTCGCTCGGCAAAACCTATCCTGAACTGGAACATGCCATGTATGGTGTCATGAGCCGGGAACTCATCCGCGAACAAGCCATGATTTGCATGCTCGGCACCCTCTCCGCAGAAGGTCGTGTCGCGCGTTTTCTGGTTTCCCTCTCTGACCGTTTCGCACAAATGGGTTATTCGCACCGTATCTTCAACCTGCGCATGACACGGCACGAAATAGGCAGCTACATCGGCCTGACACTGGAAACCGTCAGCCGCACGCTCTCGGCGCTCCACGAAATCGGCTGGATCGGCGTGGACCAGAAAACCATCGAAATCCGCGACCTCAATGCACTGCGCCACCTGCGCCGCCTGCCGACTGCACGTGCGCGCAAGGAAAAGAAAACGGCTGTGGCCACCATCGCCAGCCATGCCAGGCACAGCGATGCCGCTCAACCCGCCACACTGTGACAAACAAAAAAGGGGGATCGTCCGATCCCCCTTTCCACGTACCATACCTGCCTGCTAGCCCAGTTTCGCCAGCCGCTCTTTCGCACCCTTTGCGGCTTCCGAATTGGGATACTTCTTCACCAGTTCCGACAAGGTTTTCTTTGCCGCATTGATATCCTGCAAACCAAGCTGGCAACTTGCCATATTGAGCATGGCATCCGGCGTAATCACATTCTTGGGATAGCGTCTGACCACAGCGGACTGGTTCTTCAGCGCGTTCTTGTAATCCCCCTGCAAATAATAAGCGTTTCCCAGCTGGTACTGAGCCTTGGCCAGCAAATGGGATTTGGGGAAATTTTTCATGAAATCGCTGTACGCCGTGACTGCGCCCTTGTAATTCGCGGCGGCGAACAGTTCTTCGGCCTTGTTGAAAGACCGCACCTCGTCCGCCTCGACCGTAACTGCCTGACCGTTCACCGTCATTTGCTGCGGCTCCAGCTTTTTCAGACGGGTATCCAGATCCAGATAAAAATCCTTCTGCCGGTTTTCCAGCGTCGTGATCTGATTGGTCAGCACCTCGATTTGTCCACGCAACTTCGCGATTTCATCGCGCAACGCCTCATTCTGGTTCGCGACGACAAGCAGGCTGGCCTTGTCGGCCTTCTCCTGCTCGACTTCCTTCATCTTTTCACGCATATCCAGAATGTGACGGCGTGCCTCGTCATCCTCGAACAGCGCAGCGCCGGCCTGTTGCACAGGCAATACCGTACAACAGGCGAAAAGCGCCATCAAAAAACAGGACGTTTTTTTCATAATCACTGATAGACAATATCGGCACGACGGTTTTCAGCCCATGCCGCTTCATTGTTGCCCGTGGCTCTCGGTTTTTCCTTGCCGAACGAAACAGCTTCCATCTGGCTGTCGGGAACCCCCATCAGGGACATTGCCTTGCGAACGGCTTCGGCACGTTTCTGACCCAGCGCCAGATTGTATTCGCTGCCACCGCGATCATCGGTATTGCCCTGGATGATGACCTTGCGATTGCCGTGGCTGTTCAGATAACGCGCATGCGCATCGACGACCGGCTGGTATTCACTCTTGACGACATAACTGTCGAAATCGAAGTAAACGCTACGCTGTGCCAGTTCGCTGTTCGGATCGTTCAACGGATCCGTTGAAACGGCATCAACCGTACCGACCTGGCGTGCATCGGCAGACGATCCCGTCCTGTCCTCGATCGGCGCCGATTCATCCAGCTTGACGGACGAACCGCAAGCCGTCAGCGCCAGTACACCGGATACAATCACAACCAGTTTCTTCAGTTCAAACATGACTTTTCCTCTTTTAACGTTATTTCATGAAAGGACCCCATGAGGGTTCACGAACATCGGCAGCTTTCATGGTCAGACGCTGTTTGACACGTCCGTCCACCGACACTACCGACAACACACCCCGACCGCCAGCGCCCGTCGCATACATAATAAACTGGCCATTCGGAGAAAAACTCGGCGATTCATCGCGCGACGTATCGGAAAGCCGCTGTTCCTGACCGTTTTCCAGATCCATCAGATACAACTGGAATCCGCCCCCCCTGCGCGAGATATACGCCAGCGATTTGCCATCCGGCGACACCCTCGGACTGATATTGTAATTGCCGGCAAATGTCACTCGCCGCGCTTCCCCGCCATTGACGCCGACCCGGTAAATCTGCGGACCACCGCTTCGGTCGCTGGTAAAGTAAATCCAGCGGCCATCGGCGGAAAATTGCGGCTCCGTATTGATGCTGCGGGTATTGGTCAACTGTTGCAGGCCGCCGCCACTGGCATTGACGGTATAAATCTGGGTATAACCGTTCTTCGAGAGAGCCACCGCCAGTTTGGTACCGTCAGGCGACCATGCCGGCGCCGAATTGTTTCCCTTGTAATTGGCGACGACGGTACGCTGGCGTGTCACGAGATTCTGGACATACACTACCGGTTTCTTGGCTTCGAACGATACATAGGCGACCCGCGTACCGTCCGGCGACCATGACGGGGAAATGATCGGTTCGCTCGATCTCAGGGCCACCTGCCGGCCTTCGCCGTCCGAATCGGCGATTTCAAGACGGTACTCACGCCCCGACTTGACCACATAGGCAATGCGGGTGCTGAACATCCCCTTGATACCGGTGAGTTTCTCGTAAATATCATCCGCGATCTTGTGCGCCGTCACGCGCGTCATGTTCGCGGGCGCGACCATCGACAAGGCAGACAACTGGGATGCCTTGCCCAGATCGTAAAGACGGTAACGGACATCGATTTTCCCGTCCGCCGTTTTTTGTACCGTACCGGTCACCAGCGCATCGGCGCCATTGGCTTTCCACTGTTTGTAATCGATACTGGCGGATTCCGGCACGACAGCATCGGTTCCGACCAGCCGGAAAAGACCCGTTCTCGCCAGATCGGCCTTGATGATATCGGTAATCTTCTGCGGCGTGCCCGTATCGTTGGCGAAACCGGCGATCGTCACGGGAATCTGGCTGGCGCCCACACCGGAAATCTGGATATTCAGATGATCCTGTGCCAGCGCGGAAACCGCCATCAGCCATGACAGTCCCAGCGCCCATAAAAAACGGCTTAACGATTTTGTATTCACTTTCATCCCTTCGGCTTGTGCGTCAGTGTAAACCCGGACGGTACCCGTCCCGACCGGTCTTTGGGATACGGAGCGGATTTTTCGATGGCTCTCAATACCGCCTCGTCGAATCCGGCGATACCCGACGATTTCCGTTTGCGTATATTACGCAAAGTTCCGTCCGGTAGCAATTCGACGTCATAGATGACAGGCGGATTGCCTTGCAGCGAAGACGGCACATTGAACGATGTATTCGACTTGATTTTCGCGGCCACTTTCTGGATATAGCCGCCATCCGCCGTGCCCGGTCCGGTGGAATACGGAGAAGTACCGGTACCGCCGCTGCCCGTCGGGCCCTGTGTCGCGGTTCCGCCACCGCCTGAGCCTTTGCCCTTGCCGCCACCACTGCCGCCACCGGCAATCCGGCGCGCCTCCTGATCGAGCAGGGCTCGCGCCCGCTTGGCGGCTGCCGCATCAGCAAGCTGTTTCTTCTTCGCTTCCTCGGCTTCCTTCTTCATGCGTGCCTTTTCTTCCTGCTGCTTTTGCATTTCGGCACGCTTTTTGTCAGCCGCTTTTTTCTTTTCCTGTTCCAGTGCGATATCGGGACGGGTATCACGAACCGGTTCCGGTTCCGCCTGATGACGAGGTGCAGGCGGTGGCGGAGCCGGCTCTCGAACCGCCGCACGCTCCGGCACCGGTTCAGCCGCTGCCAGCTCGGAACGTTCGCCCGCCGCAAGCGGCGCCGCTTCTCGAACCTTGATATCCCAGACTTCCGCCTCGACCATATCCCCGGTATCGGCTTGCCAGCTCACACCAATCCACAAAAAAGCCACCAGCGCGAGATGCACCGCCAAAGCCAGCAAAAAAGCGGGCTTCAACTTCTTTTCCTTGGGAATGGACAACAGACCGTTTTCCATGACGCGACAACTATCCCTTTACCGCGTTGCCAGACCCACCCGTTTGATACCCATCTTCTTCGCGTCGGATATCACCTGGATGACCTCGTTGTAAATAATATTCTTGTCCGCTGCGATCAGTACCGGCAAATCAGGATTTTCGGCATGCAGAATCTGAAGGTTTTTCATCAATGCATCCCGGTCAGGCACCGATTCGAACACGTCCCTGGCCTTGCCGGGACGGTGGATACCGATTTCCGCTGAAACATCCGGTCTCAGCGAAATCTGGATATAGTCCGAAGGCGGTAACGACGTCCGCTCGGCCGAGGGCAAATCGACGACACCCGGATTGGTCACCGGCGCGACCACCATGAAAATGACCAGCAGCACCAGCATGACGTCGATATACGGCACCACATTGATTTCGGACTTGAACTTGTTTTTCCGCGTCCCTCGCAATGAACCTGAAAACTGTTCGGACATGATGGCACCTGTTATGACTGTCTCTGGAGAATATTGGAAAATTCTTCGACGAACGTTTCAAAACGGATGGACAGACGGTCGATATCGTGCGAATAACGGTTATAGGCAACCACTGCCGGAATCGCGGCGAACAGACCGATCGCCGTGGCGATCAACGCTTCGGCAATCCCAGGCGCGACAGTGGCCAGCGTCGCCTGATGCACATTGGCCAGACCGCGGAATGCATTCATGATCCCCCAGACCGTACCGAACAGACCGACATACGGAGACACGGAGCCGACCGATGCCAGAAAGGACAAATGGGATTCCAGACTGTCCATCTCGCGCTGGTAAGCCGCTCTCATGGCACGGCGTGCCCCATCGAGCAGTGCAACCGTATCCTGTGCGGAATGCCCCGTCATGGCATTTTTGCCCTTGATATATTCCCCCATGCCCGCATAGAAAATCCTTTCCAGCGCACCGGTCTTGTTATTGCTGCCCGCACGCTGATACAGGCTTTGCAGATTGCCGCCCGACCAGAAAGCATGCTCGAAATTCTCGGTTTCGACCCTCGCGTGCTTGATGGCGAACATCTTCTGGAAAATAAATGTCCAGCTCAGCAAAGAAACGGCAAGCAGCAACGCCATAATCAGCTGTACCAGCAACGAGGCGTTGGATATCAGGGCAATGAACGATAAATCCTGTGAAACTGTCATTTTTCAGTGTTAACAATAAGTTGAACTTCAAACCGCCTTCATCCGGAGCGGTTCATCCTTTATTTTCCGATAATCGGGTTCGCTCACTCGCCTGTTTTCCGGCGTGCGGCGACCATCTTTTCCGCCACATCGGCAGGAATCGGTACCGGCCGCATCGTCTGCCTGTCCACACAGACGACCGTCACTTTCGCACTGGAAAGCAGGGTATCCCCGCGCCAGACTCCCTGCTCGAAACCCAGCGAAGCGCCCTTCATCCAGGACACCTCGCTGGTCACATGCAAGGCATCGTCCAGAACGGCGGAACGCCTGTACTCGACCGATACGTTCTTCACGACAAACAAAATACCGTACGATTCTTTCAGAAACTGCTGGCCGATACCGAGCGAGCGCAGCCACTCCGTGCGTGCGCGCTCGTAAAATTTCAGATAATTGCCGTAAAAAACAACCCCGCCCGCGTCGGTGTCTTCAAAATACACCCTGACGGGCCACGTAAACGGTGAGGACATTTCTTTTTCCTGACATCGGAGATGCGGATAAACTATCGCTTAACAGAACAACAATCAAGCCCTATTATCCAATAATTTGCGTCAGGCGTCCTAGCGGAAAAAACGCTTGATATCGTCGATGACCGGGATGATCGCCAGCACGATCAGCATGACGGCAAGCGGAAACGTCGCCCAGTATCCGAACCACTTGAAACCGAACGCGCCGATGGTGCCTCCCAGGAAAAACATGATCAGCAATCCGGAGAGCAGATAGAGCTTGTCGCGGTTGGCGCTGACATAGGCTTCGTCTTCCTTGTCCACCTTCCGGTTCCAGTACACCATCCGCCCCAGTTCGATACCGATATCGGTCACGATACCGGTCATATGCGTCGTTCTGATGACCGCGCGGGAAATGCGGGTGATGATGGCATTTTGCAAGCCCATCAGGAAACAGAGCAGCATGACGGTAATCGAGACGAAAAGCCCCATATGATGATGCAGTTTGCCACCCAGCATCCCGAATCCGACCAAAAGCACCGCTTCGAAAACCAGCGGCAACGCATATTCGCTCTGCAGATGCTTGCCCCTGGCCCAGTTCACCATCAGCTCCGTAAATCCGGCACCGACGATGAAGCAAATCATGGAACCGACACTGGCCAGCACGAGCTTGATATTGCCGATAGCCAGTCCGTCGGCCATACTCGAAACGATACCCGTCATATGGGATGTATATTGCTGGACGGCCAGGAAACCGCCCGCATTCATGGCGCCTGCGATAAAAGCCAGCGACAGGCCGAGGTGGATATCCGCCTTGACGCTTCGCTGGACCCCGGTCAGATTGCGCAGATAAAAGATCAGCATAGTTTCAACCCGATACCTCGTTACTATCTGTACTATCCGCCCCTCGTCTGCCGGCTCTCCTGTCCGCTAGGCCCTGGGCAAGGTCACACCGACCTGTCCCTGATATTTGCCGTTTCTGTCCCGGTAGGATGTTTCGCACACTTCATCGCTTTCGAAGAACAGCACCTGTGCGCAACCTTCCCAGGCATAGATCTTGGCAGGCAGCGGCGTGGTATTGGAAAACTCCAGCGTGACATAACCTTCCCATTCCGGCTCGAAAGGCGTCACGTTGACGATGATGCCGCAGCGGGCATACGTCGACTTTCCAAGACAGACCGTCAGCACATTACGGGGGATACGGAAATATTCAACCGTTCTGGCCAGCGCAAATGAATTGGGCGGAATGATGCAGACATCGCTTTTGACATCGACGAACGAATTTTCATCGAAATTCTTGGGATCGACGATCGTGCTGTTGATATTCGTGAAAATCTTGAACTCATCGGCACACCGGATATCGTAACCGTAAGAGGAGACACCGTAAGACACGATTTTCCTGTCGTCGATGGAACGGACCTGACGAGGCTCGAACGGCTCGATCATTCCATGTTCCTCAGCCATGCGCCGGATCCATTTATCAGATTTGATACTCATTTTGACTGGCAGAATAAATTTTGTCGTGGCAACGAAAACCGCTCCTGTTTCCGCTGCAAATTGCGCATATTTTACCCTGCTTTGCGTCCAGAAAGCCATTCTCCCATCACACAGACGGTCATAAAACGGCAAAGCACGACTTCCGTGGCAAACCCGCAGCCGAAAATCCCCAAGACATGAGTGGAACGTGCGAACACTGATACAATATGAAAAGGCAAATGCAACAGCGAAAAAACGCTGCCGGATTATCAACCATACGACAGACAGCCATGAACCTATCGAACCATTTTCTGATCGCCATGCCATCGATGCACGATCCGATCTTCGGTGGCAGTGTCGTATATCTGTGCGAGCACAACGAACGCGGTGCGCTCGGTGTCGTCATCAACAAACCGATGGACATCACCATCGATCACCTGCTGGAGCGGCTGAACATGAAACTGGAAATCCCGGCTCCGCTCCGCAAGCCCGTCATGTTCGGCGGCCCGGTACAGGAAGATCGCGGTTTCGTTTTGCATTCACCAGATGCCGAATTCACCTCGATGCTGAAAATATCGGATGAAGTCGCTTTCACGACATCGCGCGACGTCCTCGAAGCCATCGCATCCGGAACCGGCCCCGAAAGAATGCTGGTCAGCATCGGCTATGCCGGCTGGAGTGCCGGCCAGCTTGAAGACGAAATCAGCCACAACGGCTGGCTGACCGTCGCGGCCGACCCCGCCATCATGTTCGACTTGCCTATCCACGAGCGATATACCGCGGCCATCCGCCTTCTGGGATTCGACCCGTCACGACTGGCAAGCGAGGTCGGGCATGCGTGAGTCCTTTTTTCCGTTCCCCGTCAGCCTCACAGGTGCACAACAGCCATGAATACCGGTTCCGCAGTCATACTCGCCTTCGATTTCGGACTGAAACGCATCGGATGCGCCATCGGCAACGACCTGTCGAAAAGCGCCCGTCCGCTGACCGTCATCCATGCCGAAGCCAACGACAGGCGATTTGCCGAAATCGGAAAACTCATCAGCGAATGGCAACCGGAAAAACTGGTCGTCGGCCTGCCTTGTTACCCTGACGGCACCGAACATGAAATGACGAAACGCTGCCGTCGTTTCGCCAACCAGCTGCGCGGCCGATTCTCACTGGATACAATACTGGTCGATGAGCGGTATACTTCATCCGTTCTGAATTTCAAACCCGGCGAAGCGGACGATGCCCATGCCGCCGCCCTTATTTTGCAACAATACCTCGATGAACCCATCCATAACTGAACTGAATGCGGAAACGCTGTACCGCAAACTGCTGACCCAGGTACGTCAGGCACTCTCGGACGAGCCGAAAGTCGCCATCGTCGGCATCCGTTCCGGCGGCGCATGGATCGCCGAACGCATCGTATCCGACCTGCAACTGGAAAACCCGCCCGGTTTTATCGACGTTTCCTTTTACCGTGACGACTACGCAGAAAAGGGCCTGCCTGCCGAAGTGAAACCGACACAGATTCCCTTCGATGTGGATGGCGCGACCATCTTGCTGATCGACGACGTACTCTATACCGGACGAACGACCCGCGCCGCCATCAACGAACTGTTCGACTACGGACGCCCGGCACGCATTCTGCTGGCCGCCCTGATCGACCGTGGCGGACGGGAACTGCCGATCGCCGCCGATTTCGTCGCTGCAAACGTCTCGCTGGACAAAAACGAGAAACTGGTTTTGCGACAATCCGATGACAACTCTTTTTCTCTGACGGTGGAAAATGCCTAATCCTCAATTAAACAGCAACGGCGAACTGCGCCACCTGCTGGCCTTAAACGGTTTGCCGAAAGATATTCTGACCTACATTCTGGACACCGCTTCCTCATTCGTCAGCGTCTCGGACCGGGAAGTCAAGAAAGTGCCCCTGATGCGCGGCAAGAGCGTATTCAATCTCTTTTTCGAAAATTCGACCCGTACCCGGACGACATTCGAAATCGCGGCCAAACGCCTGTCCGCCGACGTCATCAACCTCAATATCGCATCGTCCTCGACCAGCAAGGGAGAATCCCTGCTCGACACCGTGGACAACCTGACCGCCATGAGCGCAGACATGTTCGTCGTCCGCCATGCCCAGTCCGGCGCGCCGTTCCTGATCGCCCGCCATCTCAACGAAAACGGACTGGATCATATCCATGTCGTCAACGCGGGAGACGGACGTCATGCCCACCCGACACAGGGACTGCTGGACATGTACACCATCCGGCACTACAAAAAGGACTTCTCGAACCTGACGGTCGCCATCGTCGGCGACGTGCTGCACAGCCGTGTCGCACGTTCGGACATTCACGCCCTGAAAACGCTGGGGGTACCTGAAATCCGCGTCATCGGCCCGACCACCCTGCTTGCGCCTGCCATGAAAGACATGGGCATCCGCATGTTCAACGACATGAACGAAGGACTGAAAGGCGCCGACGTCATCATCATGCTGCGCGTGCAAAATGAACGTATCAACGGCGCACTGCTGCCGTCTGCACAGGAATTTTTCAAAAGCTACGGCCTGACCCCCGAACGTCTCGCACTGGCAAAACCGGATGCCATCGTCATGCACCCGGGCCCGATGAACCGCGGCGTCGAAATCGACTCTGCCGTTGCGGACGGCGACCAGGCCGTCATCCTGTCGCAGGTCACCTACGGCATTGCCGTCAGAATGGCCGTCATGAGCATTCTGGCAGGCAACTGACAACAGGACAGTTTGAGGACATACCGAAATGAAACTTCTTATCGAAAACGGACGGCTGGTCGATCCCGCCAGCAAGACCGACGGCATCCGAAACATCGCCATTGCCGACGGGAAAATTTTCGCCATCGCCGAAGCGGGTCAACCGGTATCCGGCTTCACGCCTGACAGAACCATCGACGCCAGCGGACTGGTCGTCGCGCCCGGACTCGTCGATCTGGCCGCACGCCTTCGCGAACCGGGATACGAACACAAGGCCACGCTGGAATCCGAAATGCAGGCCGCCATCGCCGGCGGTGTCACCAGTCTGGTCTGTCCGCCCGATACCGACCCGGTACTGGACGAGCCGGGACTTGTCGAAATGCTGAAATACCGTGCCGCCGCCAGAAACCAGGCACACGTCTATCCGCTGGGCGCGCTGACCGTCGGCCTCAAGGGCGAAAAACTGACGGAAATGGCCGAACTGACCGATGCCGGTTGCATCGGCTTTTCCCATGCCAACGAACCCATCCCCGATACCGAAGTCCTGCTGCGTGCCCTGCAATACGCCCATTCTTTCCATTATTGCTCCTGGCTGCAACCGGAAGACCCCTTTCTGGCAAGAAACGGCATGGCACACTCCGGCCGCGTTGCCGCCGGTCTCGGACTTGTCGGCATTCCGTCCATTGCCGAAACCATCAGCCTGCACGCGATATTCGAACTGATGCGCGTCACCGGCGCACGGGTACACCTGTGCCGCCTGTCCACAGCAAAAGGCATCGAACTGGTACGGCAAGCCAAAAAAGAAGGCTTGCCCGTCACCTGCGACGTCGGCATCCATCACCTGCACCTGACGGAAGACGATATCGACTATTTCGACAGCAACGCCCGACTGACGCCCCCCCTTCGCTCGCACGCTGACCGCGAAGCCATCACACAAGGCCTGCTCGACGGAACGATCGACGCCATCTGCTCGGACCACACGCCGGTCGATGACGATGAAAAACTCCTGCCGTTCGGCGAAGCCTCACCGGGCGCAACCGGGCTGGAACTGCTCTTGCCACTTACACTGAAATGGGCCATGGAACACTGCGATGGCCCCGACATGCTCAGTCAGGCCATCGCCAGAATCACCGCCGAACCGGCACACATACTCAAGCTGCCATGCGGTCGTATCGACATCGGCGAAGCGGCCGACATCTGCGTTTTCGACCCGTCGGCACGCTGGACGGTCACCGCTTCGGAACTGGCAAGTCAGGGCAAACATACCCCGTTCCTCGGAAAAGAAATTCCGGGACGCGTCCGCATGACCCTCATCGGCGGCCGCATTGCCTACGAACGATAAATACCTGCTGCCATGAAATCGTTTTTCTGCTTTTTCCGCCTGCTGCTCCACACGCTGGGAGCATTCGTGTATGGCACGGTCGTCTATCCGTTCATCGACGACGACGCGAAAAACCGCTATGTCCAGAAGTGGTCTAAAAAACTGCTGGACATCTGCGGCGTGACCGTAAAAATCGTCAATCCGGAATTGCTGTCATCCCGTGCGCTCATCGTCGCCAACCATGTCTCCTGGCTCGACATCTTCCTGATTTATTCCGTCGTATCGGGGCATTTCATCGCCAAGGCAGACATGGCGAACTGGCCCATGGTCGGCTGGCTCTCGCGCAAGACCGGCACGCTCTTTCTCGAGCGCAGCAGCGCGCGAAACCTCAAGAGTACGCTGGAGACACTGGTCAAAAACCTTCAGGCACGTGAACGCTGCATCTTCTTTCCGGAAGGCACGACCGGCCGGCAGGGAAAAATGCTGCCTTTCCATCCCAACCTGTTCGAAGGCGCCATCAATGCCGGCCTGCCCGTTCAGCCGTTCGCCTTGCGCTACATCGACCGCAATGGCCAATACGAACAGGCCGTCGATTCCAGCGGCGACATCAGTCTGGCACAAAGCATGAAAAACGTATTCAATTCCGATTACATCCTGGCGGAACTGACCGTTTTGCCCGTCATGGACACCGCCGGCATGCACCGCAAGACACTGTCGCAACAGGCACGAGACGTCATTGTTTCCGTTCTGCCGCAGGAACAGCCCCCGGCTCCAGAAAACCGGGGCAATCCACCTGAAACAGCACGCGATCGTCAAGACGCACAGCCGTAAGTTTCCCTCCCCAGACACAACCGGTATCCAGCGCGACCAGATTATCGCGCAGCAAAAGACCCAGCGTGGACCAGTGGCCGAACACCACGGTATCATGCCGGGTCTTTCTGTCCGGCACATCGAACCATGGCATATAGCCTTCCGGCGCAGTTTCCGTACCCATCTTGCTGGCGAATTCCATCTGCCCTTCGGCGGTACAGAAACGCAGCCGCGTCAACCCGTTCACGATACAACGCAAGCGTGCGCTGCCCGTCAGTGCATCATCCCATTTATCCGGCGAATTGCCATACATCTCCGCCAGAAAGTCCTTCCAGTCCGGACCACGCAATACCGCCTCGACCTCGTGTGCCAGCGACAGCGTTTTTTCCATATCCCATTGCGGCAACACCCCGGCATGCACCATCAGCATCCCTTCACCGATGGCGTATGCCATCGGACGATGCCGAACCCAGTCTATCAACGCATCCCTGTCCGGCGCATCCAGAATCGGCTGTATCGAGTCCCCCGCCTTCATCGGACGGATACCGCACGCGATCGCCAGCAAATGCAAATCATGATTTCCCAATACCGATACCGCCCGGTCGCCCAATGCCTTCACCTGCCGCAATGCCTCAAGAGAAGCCGGACCGCGATTGACCAGATCGCCTGCAAACAACAATCCGGCATCCGGCGTTTCACGTTCGATCATCGCCAGCAACTGCTGCAACTGCGGCTGGCACCCCTGAATATCACCCAAAGCATACGTCGTCATTGTATTTCCAGCTCAAAAACAAAAACTCCAGTTTAAACGAGATTGCACATAACACCGCCACAATCGTTGCCGTCCAGACACGGAGACATCCTTTTGGCACAAGCGCAAACACGGACAATACAGATTTGCTCGCCAGCCAAACCATCCCGACTTCGGCTCGGTTAAAATGACGTTTTCAACTGATACCATCGTTAGAAACCGGACCGATCATGACGCAGGCTATCGACTCACAAACCGTTGTCCAATATCTCCTTGAACATCCCGATTTTTTCGAACACCATGCAGACATCCTGCCGGAGCTGAAACTGACCAGCCCGGTCATCGGCAAGGCCATCTCCCTGCATGAACGACAAATCGAGGTACTGCGAAGCCGCAACAAAACACAGGAACTCCAGCTGTCCAGTCTGATGCACAACGCACGTGAAAACCGGCAGCTCATGGACAAGTTCCTGGACTGGACCTGCCGCCTGATGCAACACCGTCACGAGACCGACATGCCACGTGTCGTCATCGACACGCTCAAGGCCACATTCAACGTTCCGGACGCCAGCATGCGGCTGTGGAATACCCTGCCCGAACATGCCCAAAACTGGTTCGCGCAACCAGTCGACGAAACCATCCGTCAGTACGCAGGCAATATGGCATCGCCTTTTTGCGGCAGGGTCACCCCGCAAAACCGCAATATCATCGAATGGCTCTCCAATCCCGCCGTCATCCGCTCAGCTGCCATCATCGCCTTGTCCGGCAAGGAAGCGTCCATGCCTTCCGGTCTGCTGGTTCTCGGCTCCCCGGACGCCACACGCTTCCAGAATGCGATGGCAACCGATTTTCTGAGTCTCATCGGCAAACTGGCCAGCGCGGCACTGGCAGACCTGCTCGCTACCGACTGAACATATGACTGGCGAACCGCATACCACCGGTTTCATATCCCGCTTTCTGGACATGCTCGCCGGACAGCGGCAGCTTTCGGAGCATACGCTGCAAGGCTACCGCCGCGATCTGGAAGAGCTGGCATCGCTGACCGGGCCGCTCACCTTGCCCGAAATACGGTCCGCCGATTTGCGCCGCGTCATGACACGATTGCACGCAGGCGGTCTTTCGCCGCGCTCCATCAGCCGCAAACTCTCGGCATGGCGCGGCTTCTTCCGGTGGCTCCTTGAAGAAAACATCATCGCAGTCAACCCGGCCGAAGATATCCACGCGCCTCGCAAGGACAAACCGCTGCCCAAGGCACTGCCGGTCGATGATGCCGTCCGCCTTGCCGCAACCATCACCGGCAACGATGACGACACACCCGACAGCAAAAACCGTGCGCTTTGCGACCACGCCATGTTCGAACTGCTTTATTCAAGCGGATTGCGCGTCTCCGAGCTGGCAGGACTCGACATCCATGCCGTCCGGCAACCCGGGTACCTCTCCGCAGGCTGGATCGACCTGGACGAAAAAGAAGTCACCGTCACCGGCAAAGGCAACAAGATTCGCACCGTTCCTGTCGGCGATGCAGCCATCGACGCCATCCGCAACTGGCTCGCGGTACGTCGTACACCCGATGACGGAGCGGACATCCGGCATATCCACGCCCTCTTTCTCAATTCCCGCGGAAGACGCATTTCCCCACGCGTCATTCAGTCACGCCTGAAAGAACATGCCCTGCGTCTGGGATTGCCCGTCCATGTCCATCCACACGTCTTGCGGCATTCTTTCGCCTCGCACCTGCTCCAGTCATCGGGCGATCTGCGTGCCGTGCAGGAACTGCTCGGACACGCATCCATCACATCCACGCAAATCTATACCGCACTGGACTTCCAGCATCTCGCCAGCGTTTACGACGCGACCCACCCGAGAGCGCACAAGAAAAAAACCGGACGTTAAACGGTAACCGCACGCTATCCGGGCCGCCACCGGAAACCAAACCCGCAACAGGCTTGATTTCAGCCCATTAAAAAAGCATACTCTTACCGGATACCGGCACCGCCGCCATACGGCGGCCGGACAACCGGACAACCAGAAAACACTGCATTCGATGCCATGTCACTGATACCCGTTACCATCATCACCGGCTTTCTCGGCGCCGGAAAAACCACCCTGCTCAACCGTATTCTCAGGGACAACCAGCACAAACAGCGTATCGCCGTCATCGAAAACGAATTCGGCGAAGAAAACATCGACAGCGACATCCTCGTACAGGACGATGCCGAACAAATCGTCGAAATGAGCAACGGCTGTATCTGCTGCACTGTCCGCAGCGATCTGGTCACTGCCCTGACACGGCTGGCCGACAAACGCCGGAGCGGCGAAATCCGTTTCGACCGTGTCGTCATCGAAACCACCGGTCTTGCCGATCCCGGACCGGTCGCCCAAACCTTTTTTCTGGAAGACGATGTCGCCAGGGACTACATGATCGACGGAATCGTCACCCTGATGGACGCCGTATTCGCCATGCGGCAACTCGACGAATACGAGCAGGCACGCCAGCAGGTCGGCTATGCAGACAGGCTGTTGATATCGAAAACCGATCTGGTCAGCGCAGACGATGTCGAACTGCTGACCTTGCGACTGCGCCGTATCAATCCGCACGCATCCATCCATACCGTCGATTTCGGACGGATTCCCGTTGCAGAAGTCCTCGATTTGCGCGGATTCAACCTCAGCTCGAAAATCGATCTGGATCATGACGGACACGACCACGATCACGTTCACCACGACCATGACTGCTGCCCCGATTGCGGCTGCTCCCATCACCTCGACGATATCAATTCATTCGTGTTCCACAGCAGAAAACCGTTCGACCCCGACAAGCTCAACGACTTTTTCGACCGCATGATCACCCTGTTCGGCCCGCAAATGCTCCGTTACAAAGGCGTGCTCTACATGAAAGACGCCGATCGGAAAGTGGTATTCCAGGGCGTACAGCAATTGATGGGAACGGACGTGGTGGAAAAATGGGACGACAAGCACCCGCCCGAAAGCAAACTGGTTTTTATTGGCAAAAACCTGCCCAGGACAATTTTTATGGAGGGACTTCATGATAGTCTTGCACAATGAAAAATACCGGAAAAAAATTTCCCCGTTTATTGGCATGAGCTTTTGACAGATATCATCTTGTCGATTAAATTTCATTGCATGGTATTTCAAACCATAGTGCAATACATGCCGCAATAAACCGCCGGTTATTTGTTCATTGATCCATTGAGGCAAAGGAAACAAAACAAGTGAATACCAAAACCAGAAAGCCGACTCAGACAACTCCTCTTCTCACCGAGGAGGAAATCCTCAAGATGAGCGATGACGATTACATGAATCCTGCACAACTGGCTTTTTTCAAAAACCGTTTGCAGCAAATGGAACGCGACCTCATCAGGAACGCGGGCCAGACCACCGAAAACCTGAGAGAAACGACTCTGGTTCCCGACCCGGCCGACCGCGCCACGATCGAGGAAGAACATGCGCTTGAATTGAGAACCCGCGACCGTGAACGCAAACTGCTGAAAAAGGTGAAACAGTCCCTGGCCAGCATCGAATCCGGCGATTATGGCTGGTGTGTCGAAACGGGCGAACCAATCGGCATCGCACGCCTTTTGGCACGTCCCACCGCTACCCTGTCTCTGGAAGCGCAACAGCGGCGCGAGCTGAAACAGAAACTGTACGGCGACTGAACGGCCCCTCCGGCAAAAAAGGCAGGTATGTCACCTGCCTTTTTCCGTTTCCACACGACGCGACGCTTCTCGCTCGCATCTTGCCGCCCCCGTCCTAGCGGCGAACGACAAAAGAACTGGTTCCCATACTCTTCATTTCTTCCACGACCTGAGTCGCTTCGGCCAGCGTATTGAACGGCCCGGCAAAGAGCTTGTAATAGTCACCGGACTGCACCACTTCCAGCGACGGCAACCGGTGCGCCCAGTTCAGCGAAAAACTGGCCTGATATGACTGCGCATTGCTGGCCTCCTGATAAGCGCCCAGCTGAAGATAATAGGCTTGTCCGCCGGAGGCCGTTTCCTGCCTGGTTTGTGTATCCGCCTGCGCCACGGCTGTCCCTGCCTTCGTTTCCGTCTTTTCCGTCACGACCGGAGCCGCGGCAACCTGCTGTGTGCCGATCGGCGATGCGGCTTCCTGTCTGGCCAGATTGATGCGCTCGATTTCATCGGGCAACAACAGCTCCACTTCCACCATGCCGCTTCCCTTTTCCAGATACCCCAGCTTGTATGCCGCTGTATAGGAAAGGTCGATGATACGATTGGACAAAAACGGCCCGCGGTCATTGACCTTGACGATGACCTGCTTGCCTGTTTCCAGACTGGTGACCCGTGCATAACTTGGAATCGGCAAGGTCGGATGTGCCGCCGTCATCTTGAACATGTCGTACAGTTCGCCCGACGAGGTTTTCTGCCCGTGGAATTTTTTGCCGTACCAGCTGCCGACCCCCTGTTTCCGGTAAGCGCTGAGCTGCGTCATGGGTGTATAAGTCTTGCCGAACACGGCATAAGGCTTGTTCGGCCCGCTGGCGAGTTTCTCCACTTTCGGCACGGCATCTGGAACTTCCAGAAGATTGTCCGGCACTTCATCCATCGGCCCGTCATCCAGATAATACCCGCCTCCTTTTTTGACCTTGACTGTACCTGCCTTTTTGGAGGCGACCTTGCCGGACGACTTTTGCGTAGTACCGCAACCGGTCAGCGTCAACGCGCAAACCGACGCCAGTATCGCCGTCAAGACCAGACAACTGCGACTCTTTTCAGACAACATTCGGTACTCCGTTTGATCCCTTCACCCCGCATGAGACTTACGACACTCAAAACAGGTTAAAAAAGAAAGCACTAGCGACAAAATCTCAGTCAATACTCAAAGTATAACCCAACTTGACGCTTTTGTTCATCCATCCGGAGCACGCAATGCCCTGACCGGCGCACGCAAAACAGCTTGCAGGCAACCTGTCGTCAGGTCTGCACCAGCTTGCGGTGTCGCTGGATACTCATGAGGATGCCTGTTCCAAGTCCCAGCGTCACCATTGCCGTCCCGCCATAACTCATGAACGGCAAAGGCACGCCGACGACCGGCAAGATTCCGCTGACCATCCCCATATTGACGAAGGCATACATGAAAAACATCATCGTAATCGCACCGGCCAAAAGCCGCGCAAAAACCGACGAAGCATGCAACGCAATCATAAGCCCCCGCGCAATCAACAACAGATACAACACCATCAGAACGATATTGCCGATCAATCCGAACTCTTCGGAATAAACGGCGAAAATGAAGTCTGTCGTTCGCTCAGGAATGAAATGCAGGTAAGCCTGCGTTCCCTGCAACCAGCCCTTTCCGGTAATCCCCCCCGAACCGATAGCGATAATCGACTGAATGATATGAAATCCCTTGCCGAGCGGATCGGAAGTCGGGTCGATCAGCATCATGACGCGATGCCGCTGATAATCATGCAGCAAAGTCCAGATAATCGGCATGCATGCCAGCGTCCCGACCACCATGGCTACAATGACCTTCCAGGCGAGTCCCGCCAGGAAAATGACATAAAAACCGGTCGCCGCCACCAAAAGCGCCGTTCCAAGATCGGGCTGCTTCATGATCAGTCCTGCCGGAATGGCCAGAAGCAACATCGCCATGGCATATTCTTTCCAGCCGATATGCCCTTCACGTTTCTGGAAAAACCATGCCAGCATCAGCGGCAAGGCGATTTTCATGATTTCCGACGGCTGGATGATGATCCCGAGATTGAGCCAGCGCCGCGCACCCTTTCTTATCAGTCCGAACATCGCCACGGCAAGCAACAGCGCGATACCCACCGTATAAATCGGAACGGCGAAACGCATCAGCGTCTGCGGCGGCACACTGGCGGCAATCCACATAATGACGAAACAAATCAGAATATTGCGCAACTGATCCTCGACACGTCCGGGAAAATCGATACCGGCCGAATACAACGTAATGATTCCGACCGACATGATAAGAAACACTATCAAGGCCAGCGGCCCGTCAAATACGCTTATCCATGTCCTGAGGCGGTTGCGTATCAGATCCTGATATCCATTCATGATTTGTCACTCTTCATCCGTACTGTCTTCATCGGGAATCGCCGGCGTTATCATCGGCTGGACATCCTCATCCGGCACATCGGAATATTGGGCCGGCTCCGTGACGACCGGTGCAACGGCCGCCTGGGAAGGTTTCTTGCCGAGCAGGAAATAATCCATCGCCTTTCTGGCGATCGGCGCTGCTGCCGTCGCTCCGAAACCGGCATTCTCGACGATAAGCGCAATGACGATTTTCGGATTGTCCACCGGCGCGAAAGCGGTATAAAGTGCGTGATCCCGCTTGTGCTCGGCCAGCGCCGCGGCATTGTACTTCTCATTCTTGCCGATGCCGATCACCTGCGCCGTCCCCGTCTTGCCACCGGAGACGTAACCTGCGCCGCTGAAAACCCTGGCGGCTGTCCCTTCCGTCGTCACACCGACCATCGCGCGCTTGATGATATCGATATTTTTCTGCTGGATATCAAGCTTGACCGTCTCCGTCACGACAGGTCGCCGCTCATGCGTCGCACCATCCTCGATTTCCTTGACCAGATGGGGGCGAGCGGCCGAACCGTTATTGACCAGCAAGGATGTCGCAAAAGCGAGCTGAAGCGGTGTAAACGTGTTGTACCCCTGCCCGATACCCAGAGAAATCGTTTCACCGGGGTACCATTTCTTCTGCGCCGGATTGCGATACGCCGACCGTTTCCAGTGTGTCGATGGCAAAATCCCTTTCCGTTCATGCGGCAAATCGATACCCGTCTTTTCACCGAAACCGAACTGTTTCATGAAATCGTGCATGGTATCGACCCCCATTTCCGCAGCCAGCACATAGTAATACGTATCGCATGACTGCACGATCGATTTGTACATATCCACGATCCCGTGTCCGCCAACCTTGTCATCCCTGAAACGGTGATTGCCGTAATTGAAATATCCCGGGTCATTGATGGCCGCCTGCGGTGTGCGGTATCCCAATTCCAGTGCCGCCAGCGCCATGAAAGGCTTGTAAGTCGAACCGGGCGGATATGCGCCGCGAACCGGACGGTTGATCAGCGGACGGTTGATCGACGTATTCAGCGCATCCCAGTTCTGCTGGTCGATACCATCGACAAACAGATTCGGGTCGAATGTCGGTTTGGACACATAAGCCAGAATTTCGCCGGTCGACGGATCCATCGCCACCAGCGCGCCGCGCCGTTTCCCGAACGCCTCTTCAACCACCTTCTGCAATTCGATATCGATCGAAAGAATCAGATTGCTGCCCGGTACAGTCGCGCGTGTTGACAGCGTGCGGACAGCCCTGCCGCTGGCGGAAACTTCCATTTCATCGTATCCCGTCACACCATGCAGGATACTTTCATAATTTTTCTCGATCCCTTCCTTGCCGTAGTGCGTCGTTCCCTGATAATTGGTTTCTTCTTCCTCGGGCAAGCGATCCATATCTTTCTGGCTGATCCGGCCGATATACCCGATTGCATGGGACGCCACCTCGCCCAGCGGGTATTGCCGGAACATGCGCGCCTGCACTTCGACACCGGGGAAACGGTAACGCTGCACAGTAAAACGCGCGACTTCGGCATCGGTCAGCTTCGACTTGAGAACGACACCTTCAAAACGTTTCGTTTCTTCCATGCGTCTTTTGAAACGTTTGATTTCAAAGGGCGAAATCTCGACAAGTTCTGACAGTTCGGCAATCACCTCATCGACTTTTCCCTGTATCTTGGCCGGCGTGATTTCCAGTGTATAGGCTGAATAATTGTCGGCCAGCACCACCCCGTTACGATCGGTGATCATGCCGCGTGCCGGCATGGTCGGCACAATGGAAATCCGGTTTTCATCAGCCTGCGCGGCATAATTGCTGTGGCGCACTATCTGCAACCACACGAACCGCAACAGCAAAAGAAAGAAACAGAACAGAACGAAAACGGCAAGCGCCATGATCCGTTTTCTGAAACGGTGCAAGTCACTATCGCTGTCATTGAGATGCGACATCGTCTTACCTCGCCACAAAAGCGCCGCCACAAAAGCCGGGCACCGGTTCTGCCATACCGTTCACCGGCAAAAAACATACCGGCATCATATGGAACGATCCATATCCGTATCGACGGCACGACGCTGCGGCGCCAGAAGAATCATGGTCACCACAGGCCACAGCATGGCGCCGACACAACTGTCTATCAGATACAGCCAGCTTGAAATATGATGGCCGACGATATGCTGAACCAGAATCTGTATCAGCTGCGTGGCCAGCAACAGCATGAGGATATACCACACCTGTTTTTTCAGCGGAAACCAGAGAACCCGACGATGCAGGGTAATCGCGAAATAACTGAGCAAAGTGTAAGCCAGCGCGTTTTCACCCAGCAGGGTGGCGTCATTGACATCCATGAGCAAACCCATGCAAAACGCGATACCGATACCCACACGCTTGGGCTGATGGATACCCCAGAAAACCAGCACCAGTGCGACGAAATCAGGTACGCCGATCCAGTGTCCCCATGGCTGGAGATTGAGCATGAACGCGACAAACAGACTGAACGCGATAAAAACCGGACTGACCGGCAACAGGATTCTTTCCGGAGTCCGTTTCATGCCGCTCATTTCCCTTTCCCCGCGTTATTTTGCTGCGGAGCTTCCCGCTTGCGGGTCGCGACCGTCCGTTCGCTGCTCGTCGGACGCGGCGTCACGCTCGTATCGGAGAGCAATACCAGCACCTGCCGGTTCCGGTTGATGCCTGCCGACGGCTCGCAAATAATATTGCTGTACGAATCGTCAGTCCCCTCATGCATCATGGCCACCTTGCCAACGGCCAGTCCGGCCGGATACACCCCGTCGATTCCCGAAGTGACCAGCAAATCTCCCTGCTCGATATCGGCATTGGCCATCATGAAACGCAATTCCAGATATCCCTGTTGTCCTTTACCGTAAGCGACACTGCGTTCCCCGCTGCGGACATTCAATACCGGAATGGCCTGGTCCTTGTCGGTCAGCAACGTCACTTCACAAGTCGTCAGATACACTTCCGTGACCTGCCCGATCACCCCTTTTTCATCGATGACCGGCTGCCCGGGCAGCACGCCATGACGCGACCCGCGATTCAGCACCACCTTGCGCACGAACGTATTGCGCGCGTCATAGAGAATTTCGGCAGGAACGGACTTGACCTTGAGTTGCTGGCTCATCCCCAGCAATTCGCGCAAATGCCGGTTCTCGTTTTCCAGAAACGCGACGCGTTCGAGCGCCTGCGCATCCTGTATTTCCTTCCCCCGCAACCGGTCGACTTCATCATGCAATTCGCCGACCGACGTCAGATACTCGCCCGTCAGCTCAAACAGGTCGCGCGGCACCATGGCCATGCGCTGGACGGGATAAATCACCATACCGATCACATGGCGCACCTTGCCCAGCATTTGCAAATGGGCATCGACAAAAAGCAGCACGATGGCAGCCACCACGAAAATGATGACTTTCACTCGTGCCGGAGTACCCTGTTTGAAAAGAGATGGCGGGCCGTATTGCATGGGAACATTCGCTGCCGGAAAACAGAAACCGGCATCATCAGCATGGTGCCGGACATGTACGGAAACACACGGCCGGCCACCGTGCTACTCATTCATAGGAAAAGACTGTTTCGAACTCGTCGATTTTTTCAAGTGCGATACCGCAACCACGCACCACGCAAGTCAACGGATCCTCTGCGATCAGCACCGGCAAACCGGTTTCTTCCATCAGCAGACGGTCGATATCGTGCAACAGCGCACCGCCACCGGTCAGCATCATGCCTCTTTCGGCGATATCCGCACCCAGTTCCGGCGGAATCTGTTCCAGTGCGTTCTTGACGGCCGAAACGATATTGTTCAGCGGATCGGTCAGCGCTTCCAGAATTTCGTTGCTGGAAACCGTAAACGCCCGCGGGATGCCTTCTGACAGATTGCGTCCCTTGACTTCCATTTCCTTGATTTCGGTTCCCGGGAAAGCGGAACCGATCCTCTTCTTGATTGCTTCCGCTGTCTGTTCACCAATGAGCATGCCGTAATTGCGGCGGATATAATTGACGATCGCTTCATCGAAACGGTCGCCGCCGACACGGACAGACCCCTTGTACACCATACCGCCCAGCGAAATGATACCGACTTCGGTCGTACCGCCGCCGATATCGACGACCATCGAACCGGTCGCTTCGGAAATCGGCAAACCGGCGCCCAGCGCGGCCGCCATCGGTTCCTCGATCAGATACACCTTGGATGCGCCCGCTCCCAGTGCCGACTCACGGATGGCACGCCGTTCGACCTGTGTCGAACCGCATGGAACGCAAATGATGATACGCGGCGACGGACGGAAAAACTTGGAATTGTGCACCATCCGGATAAACTGCTTGAGCATCTGCTCCGTTACGGTGAAATCCGCAATCACCCCGTCTTTCATCGGCCGGATCGCTTCGATATTGCCAGGCACTTTTCCGAGCATCTGCTTGGCTTCCTTGCCGACTGCCTGAATGCTTTTCTTGGACCCCGAATGCCCGTCGTGGCGTATCGCGACGACAGAGGGTTCATCCAGAATGATGCCGGCATTCCTGACATAAATCAGCGTATTGGCAGTACCCAGGTCAATCGCCAGATCATTTGAAAAATAACCGCGTAAAAATCCAAACATGAACAATCCCGATATCTAAAAATCCGTATGGCAAAACTGTCGAATCCACCTGAGCATGCAAATCGCCAACTTCAGGTGCAACTATGCAATAACCGCACATTCTACCTTATAATTTACGGGATATATCCGATGTTCGGCGCCGAATTGCCGTTCACTCCGAAATTTTTTGTAACAGTCAAAACATTATGCCTCTTGAACTCTCCGATGTGGAACGCATCGCCCGGCTGGCACAGCTGGAAGTCTCCGACACACAGTTAAGAAAAACGGCCGCACAGCTAAACGATATCCTCGCCATGGTCGAACAGCTGCGTTCTGTCGACACTACCGGTATCGAACCGCTTGCCCATCCCGTCTCGGCGTACAGGGACGATGTATCCCTGAGATTGCGGGACGACGCCGTCACGGAAGAAAACCACCGTGCCGAATACCAGGCCTGTGCGCCCGCCGTCGAAAACGGGCTGTACCTCGTTCCCAAAGTCATTGAATAAAGCCGCGGACGGCCCGTGCCGCATTCCGCGACTCCAGCGATTCCATTGCCATTTACCATGCATACAAAAACACTATCGGAACTGTCTGCCCTGTTGCAGACCAAACAGATTTCCGCAACCGAACTGGCCAAACTGTTTCTGAAACGGATCGGCGAAAGCGACCTGAACGCTTTCTTGCATGTCGATGAAGCCCTGACGCTCAAACAGGCCGCCGCCGCAGATGAACGGATCGCGCGTAACGAAGCGCATCCCCTGACCGGCGTCCCGATTGCACACAAGGATATTTTCGTCACGAAAGACTGGCGTTCCACCGCCGGCTCGAAAATACTGGCCAACTACACCAGTCCATTCAACGCCACCGTCGTCCAGAAACTGCTGGACGCAGGGATGGTCAATCTCGGCAAGCTCAACTGCGACGAATTCGCCATGGGCTCGGCCAACGAAAATTCGTATTTCGGCCCGGTTCGCAACCCCTGGGATACCGATGCCGTTCCGGGCGGTTCATCCGGCGGTTCCGCAGCCGCAGTCGCCGCATGCCTGACACCTGCCGCCACCGCGACCGATACCGGCGGCTCCATCCGGCAGCCATCGGCCTTTTGCGGCGTCACCGGCATCAAGCCGACCTACGGTCGTGTTTCGCGCTTCGGCATGATCGCCTACGCCTCGTCGCTCGATCAGGGCGGCCCCATCGCCAAAACCGCCGAAGACTGCGCATTGCTGCTCAACGAAATGACCGGTTTCGATCCCAGGGATTCCACGAGCATCGAACGCCAGCCTGAAGATTTCACACGAACCCTCAATGAACCGCTCAACGGATTGCGCATCGGTGTACCCGGTGAATATTTCGGCGAAGGACTGGCCGACGAAGTCGCACAACCGATCCGCGCCGCACTCGCCGAATTCGAGAAACTGGGCGCGAAACTCGTCGATATCTCCCTGAAAAACACGCCGCTTTGCATTCCCGCCTATTACGTCATCGCACCGGCGGAAGCATCCTCGAACCTCAGCCGTTTCGATGGCGTCCGCTACGGTTTCAGGGCGGAAAACTATACCGACATCCAGGACATGTACCGCAAAACCCGTTCGGAGGGCTTCGGAGACGAAGTCCAGCGCCGCATTCTGGTCGGCACCTACGTCCTGAGCCACGGATATTATGACGCCTACTACATTCAGGCACAGAAAGTCCGCCGCCTGATCGCACAGGACTACAAGGACGCTTTTGCGCAATGCGACGTCATCATGGGACCGGTTTCCCCGACCGTGGCATGGAACCTCGGCGACAAGGCCGACGATCCGGTCGCCAATTATCTGGGCGACATCTTCACCCTGTCGACGAACCTTGCCGGTTTGCCGGGCATGTCGATTCCATGCGGTTTCGGACGTGGAGAACACGCGAAACGCCCTGTCGGCTTGCAGCTGACCGGCAACTATTTCGACGAGGCACGCCTGCTCAACATCGCCCATCAATACCAGCAGGCGACGGACTGGCACATGAAGTCTCCCGCCTGAGCGGCACGAAGCGGACCGGTTTTCCGGTTCGCAAAAAAGAACATTCCGGCGGTTCATCCGTCACACCATCAAAGGAAACACTATGCAGTGGGAAGTAGTCATCGGTCTTGAAACACATGTACAACTTTCGACCGTATCCAAAATCTTCAGCGGCGCATCGACACACTTCGGCGCCGAGCCAAACACGCAGGCCTGCCCGGTCGATCTTGCGCTGCCCGGCGTTTTGCCCGTCATGAACCGCGGCGCCGTCGAAAAAGCCATCCAGTTCGGGCTGGCCATCGGTGCGCATGTCGCGCCCGTTTCGGTTTTCGCACGCAAAAACTATTTCTACCCCGACCTGCCCAAAGGCTACCAGATCAGCCAGTTCGAGAAACCGGTCGTACAAGGCGGCAAAATCAACTGTGTCGTCGAACAGAAAGGCAAGGACAGCTATATCAAGACCGTCAACCTCACACGCGCCCATCTGGAAGAAGATGCCGGAAAATCCCTGCATGAGGAATTCGCAGACATGACCGGCATCGACCTGAACCGTGCAGGAACCCCCCTGCTCGAAATCGTGACCGAGCCGGACATGCGCAGCGCCGCCGAAGCCGTAGCCTATGCCAAAGCACTGCACTCGCTCGTCACATGGCTCGGCATGTCAGACGGCAATATGCAGGAAGGCTCCTTCCGTTGCGACGCCAACGTCTCCGTCCGCCCGGCCGGATCGGATGTACTGGGCACACGCTGCGAAGTCAAGAATCTCAATTCCTTCCGCAATCTGGAAGACGCCATCAATTACGAAGTCGAACGCCAGATCGAACTGATCGAAAGCGGCGGACAAGTCGTCCAGGCCACACGGCTCTACGACCCGGACAAACGCGAAACCCGCGAAATGCGCACCAAGGAAGACTCCGACGACTACCGCTATTTCCCGGATCCCGACCTGCCCCCACTCGTCATTTCGCCGGAATGGGTCGAACGGGTCAAAAGCGCCATGCCAGAACTGCCGGACGCCATGCGCCAGCGTTTCGTCACAGACTACGGCCTGCCCGAATACGATGCGACCGTGCTGACGCAATCGAAAGCCATGGCAGCCTACTATGAACAACTGGTCGCCCTGACCGGAAAACAACTCGCCAAACAAAACGCCAACTGGCTGATGGGTGATGTCTCGTCCGCGCTCAACCGTGAAGGCATCGACATCGCCGAGGTACCGGTCAGCTCCGAACAACTGTCGCTGCTGATGAAGCGTATAGCCGACAACACGATTTCCAACAAAATCGCCAAGGAAATTTTCGGCGTGCTGTGGGAGACCCGCCCGGCCGAAGCCGATGCCGTCGACCGCATCATCGACGCCAGGGGACTGAAACAGATTTCGGATACCGGCGCCATCGAAAAAATCATCGATGAAGTCCTTGCCAACAACACCCGTTCCGTCGAGGAATTCCGTGCCGGCAAGCAAAAAGCCTTCAACTCGCTGGTCGGACAAGTCATGAAAGCCACCCGCGGCAAGGCCAATCCTGCGCAAGTCAACGAACTCTTGCGCAAGAAACTCGCCGGCTGACGATAATCTTCAGCTCATGAAAAAGGCCTGCTTTTGCAGGCCTTTTTTCTTGCATACCGTGCGACCATCATGACACTTCACGATCGCTCTTTTCCAGCCATGCCTCAAACTCCGCCGCCGACAGCGGTTTCGAGAACAGATATCCCTGACCGAAATCGCATCCCGCATCCGCCAAAAGCCGTTTCTGCTCCCCATTCTGGACACCTTCTGCGATTACCTGCATATCCATCTTGTGCGCCATCACGATCATCGTCTCGCACAACGCCATATCCTTCGGTTCGTTTTCGACATTCCGGACAAACGCCTGATCGATCTTGAGATAATCGATATCGAATTTCTTCAGATACGACAACGACGCATAACCGGTACCGAAATCATCCAGTGCGATTTCCATGCCGCGCCGGTGGAACTCGGCAAGCTGCGTCATGACATGCTGGCTCGACACCAGCAACACCCCTTCCGTAATTTCGATGACCAATGCATTCCCCGGCAAACCAAGTCTTTCCAGTTCACCGAACCAGTCCGAATAATCTGCCTTGCTCTGGAACAATACTGGCGAAACATTGATACTGATCTGGAAATCGGCATGATACAGACTGCGCCACCGGACAGCCTGCGCAGCCACCTCACGGAATACCCAGTCCGATATCCCGCCGATCAGCCCGTTTTCTTCTGCAATGGCAATGAATTCTCCGGGACTGACCAGACCACGCAAGGGATGATGCCAGCGGATCAGCGCCTCGGCCTTACGTACCCGTCCGGAAGAAAGATCGACAATCGGCTGGTAAAGCATCTCGAACTGGCATTCCTCGATCGCCACACGCAAATCGTTGGCGAGCCGAATCCGTCTTTGCGCCGCCTCCTGCATGGACGCCGTAAAATACCGCATCCGGTTGCGTCCCGCCTGCTTTGCGGCATACAAGGCCTGATCCGCATTTTTCAGCAAGGTATCGATATCGACACCGTCATCGGGATAAATCGTCATCCCCACGCTGGCCGAAAGATACGCCACTTCGTCATTGAGACTGAAAGGCCTCGCCAGCGCCTGCAAGATCTTTTGCGCGATCTTTTCAGCTGCCGGCAAACCGGGCAAATCCGTCAGAATGACGGCAAACTCGTCACCGCCCAGCCTCGAAACCGTATCGATATTACGCACACATTCCGCAAGCCGTCCCGCCACATCGGTCAACAGCACATCCCCCACATCATGACCCAGCGTGTCATTGATATCCTTGAAATTGTCCAGATCGAGAAACAGCAACGCCAGTTTCCTGCCCGACTGGCCGACCTTGACCGTTTCCTGGTGGAGACGATCCAGGAGCATCCGGCGATTGGGCAATCCCGTCAGGAAATCGAAATTGGCCTGCTGCCAGATCATGTCTTCCGCCTCTTTCTTTTCAGTGAAATCCTCGGAAAGCACGACATAATAACGGACAGAACCGTCTTCGTTGTAAATGACATTGATCGTCAGCCAGGCTGCATACAATTCCCCGTTCTTTTTCCGGTTCCACAATTCGCCCCGCCAGACACCTTTTTCACGAAGCTCGCGCCACATCGCCTTGTAAAACGCCTTGTCCTGACGCCCGGAACTCAAAATACCGGGATTTTTACCCAGCACTTCCTCCGACGTATAACCGGTGATCCGTTCAAATGCCGGATTGACCGCCAAAATCTCGTTTTGGGCATTCGAAATCAGAATGGCTTCACTGGAATTCTTGTATACCAGCGCTCCCAGCTGCAATCGTTCCTCGTCTTCCTTGCGACGTGTCATGTCACGCGCGATTCCCAGCACACCGACCAGATGACCGTCCTGCGTCCTGACCGGTGCCTTGATCACGTCGAAGAAAACCTGTTTTCCGGTTTTGACATCCCTGACCCATTGCTCCATCATGCCGGGTTTGTCTTCCCTGATGATGCGCTCATCCTCGGCGCGAACCATATCGGCATCCAATTCATGCGGCAAATCGTCATCGGTCTTGCCGACGATCCGCTCGGTATCCAGACCGAAAAACCGCTCGAATGCCTGATTGCACGCCAGATAAACGCCCTTGGTATCCTTGAGCCATATCAGATCGGGAATGTTCTCGAACACACTCCTCAGACGTGCCTCGCTCTGCGTCAGAACAGCATTGACCGTATGCAGATCCTCTGTCCGCTTTTCCACCAGTCTTTCCAGATTCAGCAGCAGCAACGTCCGCATTTCCTGAAGCCGGACCATCGAAACGACACCCAGAAAGAACAACACCAGCAATACCATTGAAATGGCGACGATTTTCGTTCCCAGATAAAACACGTCGGCGTTATACACGTTCATCGGCAACAACGTGACGACCTTCCACTTGTAGGCGCTCACATCATGCGCGCCCAGGCCACCGGAAAAAATCTCGCTGCTGCCCTGACTGGTCTTGACCCCCTTTTTCAACGGCGACATGGTATTGAACGACCACAAACCTTCCGCCGTCACGAATTGCCCTTCATCGGCCTGCCTGATCCGTTCCCATGCCTGCGGATAACGCTGTGCCATGCTCAGTTCGGACTTGTTGAACATGAACCCGAATTCGTCTCCGGCAGAAGGCCCCTTGAGCCAGTAGCCATCCTGATTGACCATCCATGCCGCATTGCCGCGCATACTGGTCAGCTGTTCAAAACGCCCGAGCATCGAACCGGCATAATAATTCAGCAACAAGATACCCCGTTTCAGCCCATGGTCGTCGAACACCGGCATACCGAAACGGATAGTCGGAACGTAAGGCTCCTCGATATGGTCGTTCTCGATATTCAGGTCAAGCGGGGAAACATACATCTCCCCCTCGTTCAGGACATTTGTATCCTCGAAAAAATAGCGTTCCCGCCGATCCTGCAACTTGTCTTCCGGAATGACGGACGCCTTGTTGTCCACATAATTGATGCGCAACCGCTCGATACCGTTCTCGTCTATCCAGCGGATTTTCTGATAAACCTGCTTCGCCTCGGCGAACGCTATCCAGTCCGCAGCGACATTATCCAGATTGGCCTTGTCCGGACGACTCACCATTTTTCGGAAATCGGAGCTGGAATACAGTACCCTGACATCCTGCATGACATACTCGAGACTGCGATTGATCGACACCACGCCGACCATCACGGTCTCGTGCTCCATCTTCCGGTTTTCTTCGTGGATAAAGTGCAACTGCGAGCGGTAATACAGATAACTGCCGCCGCAAATCAGCAGGGCGACCGGCAAGAAAATCAGCAGCAGCCGCAAAAGGGGATGCACGCCCTTGACCGGTTTTTCGAGCCACTTCATCAACGCCTGCTTCATCGTCAGCAAATCCCCGAACCTGTCGGCCTGATGCCATCAGGCCAGACCACCTCCCGTTTGCGCTGCCTTGCGAATACCCATGGAACGCACATTCGCCACACCCGCTTTTCCCTGCCGTCTGTATGGAAA
Source organism: Oxalobacter formigenes (assembly GCA_949290765.1). Classification (GTDB taxonomy): domain Bacteria; phylum Pseudomonadota; class Gammaproteobacteria; order Burkholderiales; family Burkholderiaceae_D; genus Oxalobacter; species Oxalobacter formigenes_E. Next base: position 37,873 of record CASETG010000062.1, read on the forward strand.
TATTAACGTTTTTTCAACAAGACGGATACCCTGTGCCGCACATCACGAAACACAAGCGCTCACTTCGGCAACCCCGAAATACGACTGCCGGGCTTCAGGCCATTCTTGCGAAACCATCCGGCATTCATTTCAAGCGCATAACGAATCCAGCCGGCACTGCAATGGGAATCTGTCGTCATCGGCGCCATTTCCTCGATATTGACGATGGTTCCGTCATAATCGATAAAGGCCACAGACAGTGGAATCAACGTATTCTTCATCCACATACATGAACGTGCCGGCCGGTCGAAAACGAACAGCATACCGTTGTTTTCCGGCAAGGACTTTCTGTGCATCAGACCCTGCTCACGCTGCACATCAGTTGACGCCACTTCGGCATGAATGGTTTTCTTGCCCGCACGCAGCGTCACTGTATCGAAACGGACATCACCCTGACCGGCCGCATACCCGTTCACAAAAGGAAAAACCGCTAAAACAGCCGCAAACACAAAACCACAGAATCTGTACATGACCCCTCCCTGAGTGAAAAAGGCATTCTACCTGACACCATAAAAAAAGCGGGACAAATCCCGCTTTTTTCAACTGTATAAACCGTCTTACCGACCCGGTCTGCCATGAGGCCCCTGTCTTCTGTCCGGCCCCGGCCTTGCGTGAGAATCTCTCCTGTCCGGCCCGGGTTTTGCGTGAGAACCTCTCCTGTCCGGTCCCGGTTTGGCGTGAGCCCCTCTTCTGTCCGGCCCAGGTTTTGCATGAGACCCTCTCCTGTCAGGGCCAGGCCTTGCATGAGATCCGGCACGTCTGTCCGGTCCAGGCTTGGCATGCGGCTTCTGTTTGGCATGCGGTGCCGGCCGTTTATGAGGTTCCGGTTTGCCATGCGAAGGCGGTGCCGCAAAAGCGGCACAGGCAAACAGGGCCGACACCAAAACAGCAATGATCTTTTTCATGAACGAACTCCTTCTTTCTGTCTGTGTTATCAAAATATTTTTTTCAGAACCAACCAGAACAAACCACTACTTGCAAATAACGCAACATTTTTCGATACGTTGACACGGCAAATGTAACAAATGTAACACCCCATCCCTTCGCATGAACGGCAAATACCTGATGGCACTACACCTGCGGCATTCTTGCCACCTGTCCGGAAACGGCACAAAAAAAAGCGGGAATCATCCCGCTTTTTTCATAATCGTGAAAAACGATTATTTGGCGGCCGGCGCCGGAGCATCGGCCTTGTCTTCAATCTTGACGTCTTTTTTTACCTGTTTCTTGGTGGTCGTAGCCTTTTTCGCTTTCTTGACCGGCGCAGCCTTCTTGGCACACTTGACCGGAGCCGCCTTTTCCGCAGCAGGTGCAGCCTTTTCAACAGCCGGAGCGGCAGCATTTTCAGCAGCCGGAGCGGCAGCGAAAGCAGCGGAAGCGAACAAACCCGAAATTACAACAGCAACCAATTTTTTCATTTTCAAAATTCCTTAAAGATGATGGAGAAAATTACCAATCCGATTGGATCGCCTCATTAACGGAACAGGCATCACAACGGTTGACTGTTTCCATCCTGTTATCTCACGTATCCGCACGGCACTTGCCAAAAATCATGCAACAAAACAAATACCGTTCAGAATCAACAAGTTAAAATTTTTTGCATACAGAGACAAGCCGACAGTCGGCCACTCTTTGCGACAAACCGGAAAATGATTTTCCGGTACACACATCCTTTACGGACGTCGTCTTTTCGGCCGGAACTTTTGCCGCCTTGTCCGTTTTTCAGGCGCCGTTTTTCCCATCCAGGGAAGCGGTACAAGGCGCAAATCCTGCGGCAATCATTTTTTCATACGGTATCCTTTCACTTGCTTGCACACAAACATCCGGATGAACTGTCTGAACTAACGCATGCATATTCGCAGCGGTTGACGGAATGTAGATGACAAAATCGTAACATTTGTAACCGGATTCACATCCCTCACATCATCCCGCCACGAACCCGCCCACGGTCTCATGCCATACGACACATCGCACACGCAATGCGGCCGGGATGCGCCTTTTTTCCTGATGACAGACAAAGAAAAAGGCAGGATCATGTCCCGCCTTTTTTACCGAAACCGGAAAATTATTTCCCGACAACCGCATCCTTCGATGGCAACAGCTTGCCTGCTTCTGCTGGAGCGGCCTTGAGCGCATCGCCGGAGCCGGTTTTTCCTGCATCTGCCGGTACGGCCTTGAGCCCTTCAACCGGAACGACCTTGCCAGCTTCTGCCGGTGCTGCCTTGTCCGCCTCGACAGGTGCAGCCTTGAGTGCATCCGCCGATTCGATCTTGCCTGCTTCGGCCGGCGCAGCCATTTCGGCCTTTTCAGGTATCGTCAAAGTCTTTTCTGCAGCAGGGGCAGCAGCAAAGGCGGCAGATGCGAACAGTCCGGAGACCAGGATAGCAATAACTTTCTTCATTCGTATTTCCTTCTGTTTTTCAGTGAAACAATAATCCTCACGGATTGACTGTTTTAACGAATGCACTTCCCGGCCGGTTGACGAATGACATGTAAGAATTCGTAACAAGTGTAACAAACGTCGCCCAACGTACACTATCTTCCGCCATCTTCACGGTTTTTGCACAGGACTGTCTTTCAGAAAAGGATAATCCGTATAACCTTTCGGCCCTTCGGTATAAAACGTGGCACGATCAGGCGCATTGTAGGGGCCATCCTGCCGGATACGCGCCACCAAATCCGGATTGGCGATATAAAGCCGCCCGAAGCCGACAGCATCCGCCAGACCGCTTTGCAAGACAGCTTCTGCTTTTTCACGCGTATATTCGCCAGCATAAATCAGGGCACCCGGAAAAGCCTGCCGAATCTTTTTCTTGAACGCATCCGTCAATGCAATACCGCCCACCCAACTCGGCTCCGCCACGCTCAGATATGCGATATTGCGCTTGCCGAATTCCGCCGCAAGATACAAAGCCATCTCTTCCGGTTCGGCATCGTCGATTCCATTGATATTGAAATAAGGAGAAATCCGCACGCCAAGCCTGTCACATGGAACCACTTCCAGCATGGCATCCAGCACTTCAAGCGTCAGTCTGGCACGGTTTTCCAGCGAGCCGCCATAGCGGTCTGTCCGCCGGTTGGTATTTGTCGCCTGAAATTGCTGGAGAAGATAACCATTTGCCGCGTGTTCCTCGACAAAATCGAAACCGGCGCGCACCGCGCGTGCGGCAGCATCGCGATATTGCCCGACAATCCGGCCGATTTCTTCAACCGAGAGAGCCCTGGGAGGATCACACGGTACAAAAGCATGCTCGCCGTTTTCCCGTATGATATGACACTTCGTCCCTTCAGCCGGGATAGCCGATGGCGCAACCGGCGCGCCCCCGTTCTGGAAATAGGCATGCGACACCCTGCCGACATGCCACAGCTGCGCGGAGATTCTTCCACCATTGGCGTGCACGGCTTCAACCACCTTTTTCCAGCCTGCTTCCTGCGCATCGGTATAGATTCCGGCAGAACCGGCATACCCCTGCGCCGAACGCGAAATCTGCGCCGCCTCGGAAATAATCAGCCCCGCGGAAGCACGCTGTGCATAATATTCGGCATTGAGCGCCGTCGGTACATTATCGGGCTCCGCCGTCCTGCAACGTGTCAACGGCGCCATCACGACACGATTCGCCAGTTCGGTATGCCCTATCTTCACCGGGGTCAGCAATTTCAGTTCCATCACAATCTCCTTTCATTGTCCGTGCAACGGCAGATACCGGCCGGCCTCATTTTCATATCCTGTTGCATACAGTCTGCCACAGAAACGGATATCCGCACACTAACGACTCAATCCATCGCCTCATTCCGGCATCTTCCCGCGCCATCTTTTCGCACGCCGCGAATGATTCCGCATAAAATCATGAATGAATCTTTCGCCATCTTCAAACAAATCGATATATGAAACCACTGATTCACTTCGTTCACGGAAAAGAAAGCGGCCCGTGGGGCACGAAAATACGGCATCTGGCAAAAATCGCTGAAGAAATGGGCTACGATGTGGAAAGTCTGGACTATTCATCGACCACCGACCCGGAAGTCCGGGTCGGCATGCTCGTGGATGCCTGCCGCAAACGCCCGGCCGATTTTCTGGTCGGCTCCAGCATGGGGGGATGGGTCGCCATGACGGCCAGCGCATCGATTCCCGTCAAGGGACTATTCCTGCTCGCACCCGCCATCGATATCCCTGGCTATCCGCCATACCGGCTCGGCTGCGAGGGCAATGCCATCGAAATCGTCCACGGATGGCGCGACAGCCTGATTCCGGCAGCCAACGTCATCCGCTTCAGCCAGAACACCCTGTGTACACTCCATCTGGTCGATGACGAACACCGCCTCAAAAATCGGCTCGTGCAAACCGGCCACTATCTGGCATCGTTCCTGAAAAGGATGAACGGATAGAGACCACGCCATAAAAAAACGGGAACAAGGTTCCCGTTCTTTTATGCTCGCATCCACTCACTGTTTCGGCTTGTTCACCGGAGGAAACGGCGTTTTGTCATCTTCCGGCTGAATCTTGCGCGTCGTCAGATACAACAGCATCACGGCGGCAATACCGAAAATCACCCACAATCCGACCAGCGCACCGGTGGAAGGGGGCTCCATTTCAGGCGGCGGAAAGGTGGCGAAACAGGCGTAAAAGAAAAACAGTGCGGGGAAAATACCTATCAGCACGCCAAACGTATGCGCGACGCCCTTGCGAGCACCCTTGCGCATATTGTGCTTGTACAAACGATGCCAACCCCACGCGAAAATCAGAAGCGCCGCAACAAAAGCAAAAATGGTAATCATGGTAATACCCCCGCCATTATCGAATGACTCCGAAAACATCGCTTGCCCTCATGGCACAGCCACCTCACGGGAAAAAGCTGTTTTCACGACCTGACGACAGCACTCCCGGCTATTGTGTTTATATAACCCATCTTTTCCCGTTTCGCAACCGCACACCACACAAACCACGCCGGTTTCGCCACGAAAAAAGGGGAATGCGACTTTCGCATTCCCCTGCTGTCTGGTGGGCCCACCAGGACTTGAACCTGGGACCAAAGGATTATGAGTCCTCTGCTCTAACCAACTGAGCTATAGGCCCTGTTACCGCCAAACCTGTCAATTACTTTCCAGGAAACTCTTAAGTTTATCCGATCGTGACGGATGACGCAATTTTCTCAAGGCTTTCGCCTCAATCTGGCGGATACGTTCACGGGTCACGTCGAACTGCTTGCCGACTTCTTCCAGCGTGTGATCCGTCGACATTTCAACACCGAAACGCATTCTCAGTACCTTCGCCTCACGTGGCGTCAGCGAATCCAGCACATCCTTGACCACGCTGCGCATCGAGGCGTGCAATGCCGCATCGGCCGGAGCCAGCGTATTGTTGTCCTCGATGAAGTCGCCCAGATGCGAATCGTCGTCGTCCCCGATCGGCGTTTCCATCGAAATCGGTTCCTTCGCGATCTTCATGATCTTGCGAATCTTGTCCTCAGGCATATCCATCTTCGCCGCGAGTGTCGCCGGATCCGGTTCCGAACCGGTCTCCTGCAAAATCTGCCGCGAGATACGGTTCATCTTGTTGATGGTCTCAATCATGTGAACCGGAATACGGATGGTACGTGCCTGATCGGCAATCGAACGGGTGATCGCCTGACGAATCCACCAGGTCGCATACGTCGAGAACTTGTAGCCACGACGGTATTCGAACTTGTCCACCGCCTTCATCAGACCGATATTGCCTTCCTGAATCAAATCCAGAAACTGCAAACCGCGATTGGTGTATTTCTTTGCGATCGAAATGACCAGACGCAGGTTCGCTTCCGTCATTTCCTTCTTCGCCTTGCGCGCACGCATTTCACCGGCAACCATCTTGCGATTGATTTCACGCAAGTCCGTCAGCGGCATCCCGATACGGTTTTCGATATCGACCAGTTTCTGCTGCAATTCCTTGATCATCGGCACATTGCGGGACAGAATCTCGCTGTACGGATGATTCGCGCCGACTTCCTCGTCGACCCATTCCATATTCGTTTCGTTGCCCGGGAAAGTCTTGATGAAATGGGCACGCGGCACGCCGCACTTGTTGACCGCCACATTCAGGATTTCACGCTCTATCTGACGAACCTCATCCATCTGCGCGCGCAGGGTATCGCACAGCTTTTCGATAAAGCGCGCGGTAAACCGCATACCCAGCAATTCTTCGGAAATGCTGTCATGCGCCTGCACGTAGGCCGGCGAATTGTATCCGTCCTGCTCGAAAGCACGCTGCATTTTCTTGAAATGCTTTTCGATCAGCGCAAATCTGGCCAGTGCTTCCTCTTTCAGCTTTTCCAGCTGCTCTGCCGAAAAACCGGCTGCCGCGCCACTGGCGGAACCGCTGTCGCCATCGTCTTCGTCAGAGTCGTCGTCACCGTCGTCATCTCCGTCATCATCGTCGTCTTCATCGTCATCGGCATCGCTGTCGGATGCGGCGACCATCGGAGGCGTATCATCCTCTTCGTCGGCCATTCCATCGACAACTTCGTCGATCTTCACTTCATCCTTGCGGATTTTCTCGGCCTGTTCGATGATTTCCAGAATAGTGGTCGGACAGGAAGAAATCGCCTGAATCATGTCTTTCAGACCTTCCTCGATCCGCTTGGCGATTTCGATTTCCCCCTCGCGCGTCAGCAGTTCGACCGACCCCATTTCGCGCATGTACATGCGAACCGGATCGGTGGTTCGTCCAAAATCGGAATCGACGGTCGACAGCGCCGCCTCGGCCGCCGCCTCGGCTTCCTCATCGCTCGTCACCGTCACGACATTGTCGGTCAGCAGTAGATCCTCGGCATCCGGTGCATGCTCATACACCGAAATCCCCATATCGTTGAACGTGCTGATAATCCCGTCGATCGCGTCGGGATCGATCACATTGTCCGGCAAATGGTCGTTGATTTCCGCATAGGTCAAAAACGAACGTTCCTTGCCCAGTTTGATGAGCATCTTCAGGCGCTCGCGCCGGCGTTCCAGTTCTTCTTCCGTCGCCTCCGAATCACCTGCCAGCGCGTCTTTGAGCAAAGCCTTTTCCTTGGCCTTGCGGTCCTTGGCGCGCGCCTTGTCCGCCGCTTTCATTTCGGCACGTTCCACGGCATTCAGCGCCGCGACTTCCTCGTTTTCCGGCTGGAAATCCTTCGGCTTGCGACCGCGCCGTCCCGGTACCTTCACAGCCGGCAACACGTAACCTGACGTATCGATGGCCGCCAGCTGCGCTGCATCCGTCGTGACGACAGTCGTTGACACATGCCCCTTGTCGGATGTGGCATCGCCCGTATCCTGTGCGACGACCTGACGGGGTTTTCTGCCGCGCGTACTCTTGACCTTGATCACGACGCCATCAGGCGCCACCGTTTCGGTGACGGCCGCTTTCTTGCGCCCTCTTTTCGGGGCTGCATCATCGGAAACCGGTTCAGCGGACACCTCGGACGGATGCGCCTGGGCTGCCGCATTCATGCCGGATGCAGTATCCTCACTCTGTTTGCGCCGACCACGCCGTTTGATGACAATAGTCGTGTTGTTCGTTTCATCTGTCCCTGTCCGGGATTTATCTGATTTATCCATGTCGTCCGTTGTCCGCTCGAAAATCCATCACACCGGAAACCACCGGTATTACTCAGACGATACCGGGCATGTTGCATATATGAGCATATATGCAACATATCCCGAATGTAAAGTCTTATATTATAACATTTTCCGTGTTTTTATACGCTCTGTTTCCATCCGGAAACACTTCACTTTCCATTTTCCCGCGCCATTTCCTTTTGCAGGGCATCCTGACGTTTCCACAATTCCTGATAACGTCTTTTCTTTTCATCGGCATCCAGTGAAGAAGACACCAGTTTTTCCATTTCCAGAGCCAATACACGCAAGCGAATCTGGCGCACTGCACCGAGCAATTCCATACGTGCCGGTTCTTCCTCGTACTCCCTGTCCAGCGTTTCCCTGACCAGCTGTTCGCAATCCACACCGTCCGCACGCAACCGCTCGACCAGCGCCGCGTAATTGAGTCGCTCTCCCAGCTCACCGATGGCGTCCAGCACGGCACGCAACAAACCGCCCTTGTCCGATGAAAAGGCGACAATCGCACCGATATCTTCCTCACCCAGCAGCGCGGCAAACCCGGGATACAACAGCAACAGCCGCATCACCTGTCTTTCAAGCCCGACGACTGGCGGACGGGGAGAACGCGGACGCGCCCGCTTTTCTGCCTGACCTGAGATCCCGGGCATCGCAACCGCCAAAAACGCTTTCAAATCGCTTTCGGATACCTGCGTGATTTGCTCCAGTTTCTTCAGAATCTGCACACGCAATGCGGAAGGCTGCATCGCGGCGCACCAGGGTCTGGACTTGTGCAATGCCCTTGCACGCCCTTCCATCGTATCCATATCGTTGCCAGCAACGATTTCCTGCATCAGGAATTCCGACATCGGCATCGCCCTTTCCACCAGCTCTTCAAAAGCCTGCCGCCCGTATTCCCTGACATAGCTGTCGGGGTCATGTTCGGGAGGCAAAAACAGAAAAGCCACACTTTTCGTATCGGACACCAGCGGCAAACTGGCCTCCAGCGCGCGTCTGGCTGCACTGCGCCCGGCATTGTCGCCATCGAACGAAAAAACGATCCGGTCGGTATGGCGCATCAGTTTCTGCACCTGTGTCGGCGTACAGGCAGTTCCCAGTGTCGCCACCGCTTGCGGGAATCCCGTCTGTGCCAGCGCCACGACATCCATATAACCTTCCACGACCAGCACATAACCGGCATCCCGTATCGCCTGACGCGCCTCGAACAGGCCATACAATTCGTTTCCCTTCTGAAATAGGGGTGTTTCCGGGGAATTCAAGTATTTGGGTTCCCCCCTTTCCAGAATCCGACCGCCGAACGCAATTATCTGTCCGCGCGTGTTCCGTATCGGGAACATGATCCGGTCGCGAAAACGGTCAAACCGTCTGGCACCAGCACCTGCGGCATCCTCATCATCCCTGACGATGACAAGTCCCGCCTCGACCAGTTCATCCGCCTGATAGTTGTCGAAACCGCCCCTGAGCCCGTCGCGCGACGACGGCGCATAACCCAGACCGAACTTCAGGGCGATTTCACCGCTGACCCCACGTTTCTTCAGATAATCTATCGCGTTTTGCGACTGCCTGAGCTGCTGGCGGTAATACCGGCTCGCCACCGCCATCACTTCCGTCAGCGCCAGCGTTCTGGCCTGCTGCCGCGCACGCTGTTGCGCCGAAACCCGCGAATCATCCTTCGGAACCGTCATACCGACACTTTGCGCCAGCTCCTCTACGGCTTCGACAAAGGAAAATCCCGAATGTTCCATCAGGAAAGTAATGGCCGAGCCATGTCGCCCGCAACCGAAACAGTGATAGAACTGTTTGACGGGACTGACGGTAAAACTGGGGGTTTTTTCAGTATGAAACGGGCACAAACCCAAAAAGTTTGCGCCCGCTTTTTTCAGTTGCACACGATTGCCCACCACCTCGACAATGTCAATGCGGTTCAGCAAATCCTGAATGAATGACTGGGGTATCACGAATTCAACAAACCTCTTTCATTCGAGAAGCGTTTTCGCGTATCGCCATGGCGGCTCAGGCTTTGGTCAGCGCTTTCTTGACCAGCGCGGATACGGCAGACATATCGGCACGTCCGGCAAGACGCGCTTTCAGAACGCCCATCACCTTGCCCATATCCTGCGGACCGGCCGCATCCTTCACAGCCTCGGCGACCGCCTTCTCGACTTCTTCCATCGGCAACGCCGCCGGCATATAGGCCGACAGGACTTCGACTTCAGCCCGTTCGCCTTCCGCCAGATCAGGGCGTCCGCCCGCCTCGAACTGCGCAATCGAATCCTTGCGCTGCTTTATCATTTTTTCGATGATTGCCAGAATCTGCCGGTCATCCAGCTCGACCCGCTCATCGACTTCTTTCTGCTTCATGGCAGCCGTCAACATACGAATCGTTCCGAGCCGTTTCGCATCCTTGGCGCGCATGGCGTTTTTCATGTCATTGACAATCTGCTCTTTCAAACTCACGTCGCTCTCCGATAAGCACAACAATGAACAGCAAAACCCGCCGCGGTTCGACCGGAGCGGGCAACTGAATGTTCAGACTTCCGAAATCCGCCACAACCGGCGGAAAAGATCAGTACATCTTTTTCGGCAACTGCTGACTACGGATTCGCTTGTAGTGACGTTTGACGGCCGCTGCCAGTTTTCTCTTGCGCGCAGCAGTCGGTTTTTCGTAAAACTCACGGGCACGCAATTCGGTCAGGAGACCGGTTTTTTCGATAGCACGTTTGAATCGCCGCATGGCGACTTCGAATGGTTCGTTTTCTTTAAGGCGAATAGTGGTCATGAATGT
>CASETG010000063.1 GCA_949290765.1 Oxalobacter formigenes
AGGCAGAAATGTTTTTCTGAGAGTATTGAATGAATATCGTGAACCGATACAGGCAAAAACGATGGACCTTTCCGATCCGGAAATCATCGAACGCTATTTTCAATATTATTTTTATCAACGCGATCATCTGATGGCGTATCCCTGCAGACCGCGAAACAAAAAGGAAAACCTTCTGGATTTGCTGGGTGCCAACCAGGGCAATATCGCAAGAACGGAAGGAAGAATGCTTCGCCAGTCATTTGCGACAGCAGCGAACTGTTTTGCGGCGATCGATGCCGAAACGCAAGGCATTCTCGTTCCCTATGGCGAAGGACGCCGGATTATCGAACAACTTTGTTCATGGCAACCTGAAAATGCGGCGGCATTATCCGTGCAGAGAGAATTGTTGAAAAAGGCACAACGGTATTCAGTCAACCTGTATCCCGATGCATTGAAAAAACTGGGAAATGCAGTGGCATGCATACCGGAAACGGGAATCATGTATCTTCCTGAATCATATTACGACAAGGAAACCGGCGTAACGGCAGAAGCGACGGGAGAAATGGATTTTCTGCATTATTGAAAGGTCATTATGGCAAAAAACAGCATTACCTTTCTGGTTTATGGGCGCTATGCGCTCTTTACCGACCCCATCACCCATCTTGGCGGTGAAAAATGTTCCTATCATATTCCGACATATGAGGCATTGAAAGGAATCGTCAAATCGATTTACTGGAAGCCCACCCTGATCTGGTATATCAAACGTGTCAGGATCATGAAACCGTTCCGGACGCAAACCCGGAGCATGAAACCGATCGCCTACGATCAGGCAGGCAATACCCTTTCCATTTATACCTGTCTGGCCGATGTCGCCTATCAGGTCGAAGCCTGTTTCGAATGGAATACCCATCGACCGGAACTTGAGCATGACCGGATCGACGGAAAACATTACGAAATTGCGAAACGGATGCTTGCCAAAGGCGGCAGACAGGACATCTTTCTGGGCACCCGCGATTGCCAGGGATATGTCGAACCCTGTCGCTTCGGAGAAGGAAAAGGCGCATATGACGATCTGGACGAACTGGGATTCGGATTGATGTTTCACGGATTCGACTATCCCGATGAAACCGGTGAAAACATGCTCAAGGCCCGATTCTGGCGCCCCGTCATGAAAAACGGCATCATCGAATTCACCCGGCCGGAACAATGCGATATCGTCAAGCCGATACATCCCATGAAGCCGAAGGTCTTCGTCCGGGGCGAAAATTTCAGCGGTCTGCAAGAGGAGGGACTCTTATGACCTGGCTCAACCGCTTGTATGAAACATACGAAAATGTACAGAAAGATTCCCGTTACGACGATGACGAAGACAATCGCCTGATGCCTGTCGGGCATACCAGCCAGCAGGTTCACATCATCGTCAGGATAGATGGAAACGGAAACTTTCTGGGCGCCGAATTCATCAACAAACAATCGGTCATTCTGCCCGCGACCGAAGACTCCGCAGGCCGTACCAGCGGACGGGTCGCCCATCCGCTGATCGACCAGATCAAGTATTGCGCCGAAGATTATGCACACTACTCCGGCAATGAAGGTTACTTCAGCAGGGAAACCCTGTCGGAAGACACCCTGAAAAAACCGGAAGACAAACAGCCGAAAACCTATCTGGAAACCTTGCAGGGCTGGGTCAGCTCGCCGTACACCCATCCCATGGCACAGGCGGTATATGACTACGTCCGCAAGGGAACGCTGGTCGCCGATCTCGTCAGGGAAAACATCCTGCATCTGGATACCGATGGAAAACTCATGACCGTAGCCCCGGAAGGGCAGGAAATACCCGTATTCAAGGTATTGACAGCCAAAAAAGACACGGACGGCATCGCCCGGCGCGATCAGGGCAATCTGATGGTCGCCTGGCAAGTCGAAATACCCGGAGAACCGGAACCGAGAACCTGGAAAAACGACGGTTTGCAAAAAAGCTGGATCGCCTATGACGCCAGCCAGATGGATAAAAAAGGTCTCTGTATGGTTTCGGGCACGGAAATGCTGTTGGCGAACCAGCATCCGCGCAACATCCGGCGACCGGGTGACGGCGCCAAACTCGTATCGGCCAACGATAAAAGCGGGTTTACCTATCGCGGGCGTTTCACCACGGCCGAAGAAGCCTGCTCCATCGGCTACACCGTCAGTCACAAGGCACACAACGCCCTGCGCTGGCTCATCGCACGGCAGGGATACAAAAACGATACGCAAGTCATACTGGCATGGACACCGAAAGGCATCCCCTTGCCGCAGCCTTGCGACGATCTGATGGCCGATGATTTGCCGGATTTCGAGTCGATGGCGGACACGGCGGAAAAAGACCTTGCGGGTACAGGGCAGGGTACACAGGTCGATCATCGCAGGGATCTTGGCGCGACCTTTTCCGAAAAACTGAAAAGAAGCCTGCGCGGTTATGACGGCAAGATCGGCGATTCGGACACCGTCGCCATTCTGGGACTTGATTCAGCCACACCGGGACGATTGTCGGTCGTTTTCTATATGGAGCAATTCTGGTCCGAATACAGGGAAACGCTCGAAAGCTGGTACAACGATATGTCATGGTGGATCCGGCGGACGCGGGAAAGTGCGATCCAGACCGGCAAAAAAAAGAAAACGGAAGTTTTCTGGAAAGAAACGGCGCCGACACCCAATGAAATCGCCATGGCGGCCTATGGCAAGCGGATGGACACCCAGCTGAAGAAAAACACGGTTGAGCGGCTGCTTTCCTGCATCGCCGAAAAAAGACCGATACCGATTGATCTGGTGAATTGCTGTGTCAACAGGGCATGCAACCGTGCAGGACTGGAAAACTGGGAATGGGAAACCGTACTGGGGGTCGCCTGCGCCATGTACAAAGGATATTGCAAACGACATCCCGTCAAAACACAAAGGAGGGAATACACAATGGGGCTGGACGAAAACAACACGTCACGCGACTACCTCTACGGCAGATTGCTGGCGGTAGCCGAAAGAATGGAAAGAGTGGCGCTTGCCCGCGCCGATGAAAACAGACCGACCAATGCCGAAAGACTGATGCAACGTTTCGCCGACTCGCCCTATACCACATGGCGCCAGCTCGAAATGGCGATCCAGCCTTACCGGCAGCGTTTGATGCAAGGCAGGGCAGGCTTCGTCAGCAATATGGACAAACTGATGGACAGCATACTGAACGCTTTCGAACCGGAAGCGTTCATGAAAGCAGGACGCTTAAGCGGCGAATTCTTGCTGGGATACCATTGCCAGCGACAGGCATTCCGCAATGCAAAAGAATCCGGAAACGATGAACAGACACAGGGAGAAAACGAATGAATCCATTACAACACAAAATCGATTTTGCCGTCATATTGACCGTCGATCACGCCAACCCGAATGGCGACCCCTTGAACGGAAACCGGCCGCGTGTGGACTACGACGGCTTTGGCGAAATTACAGACGTCTGCATCAAGCGGAAATTGCGCGACAGACTTCAGGAAAACGGACAGGCCATCTTCGTCCAGTCCGATGAAAAGAAACAGGATGGCATGACATCCCTCAGAAACCGGGCCGAGTCGCCGGAATACGGACTGGGGAAAGAAACATTCAACGAAAAGAAAACGCCCAAGGACGTCGCCGCCAGAAAAGTCTGCGAAAAATGGTTCGACGTGCGCGCTTTCGGCCAGCTGTTCGCATTCGGAGGCGATGCAGCCGGTGTTTCCATCCCGATTCGCGGGCCGGTCACCATACAATCCGCTTTCAGTGTCGAACCGGTCAGCATCACCAGTACCCAGATCACGAAAAGCGTCAGCGGAGAAGGCGACGGCACCAAACGGGGTTCCGACACCATGGGTATGAAACATCGCGTCGATAAAGGCATCTATGTCTTTTACGGCAGCATGAATCCACAACTTGCGGAAAGAACCGGATTCAGCGACGAAGATGCGGAAACCATCAAATCGATCTTGCCGAAACTGTTCGAAAACGATGCATCCTCGGCACGTCCGGAAGGCAGCATGGCAGTCAAAAAAGTCTTCTGGTGGAAACATAACTGCAAATCCGGACAATACTCATCGGCCAAAGTCCATAAAAGCCTGACCGTTCATGCCGACGGTTCCTATACGATCGACACGGCAGCCACGGAAGGACTGGTACCGGAAGTGATCGACGGATTCTAGCCATGTCATACCCGGAAGCCGATTTCATCCCCATATCGGCGCTGCAACACTACCTGTATTGTCCGCGCCAGTGCGCCCTGATCCATCTGGACAGGGCATGGGAAGAAAACGTCTTTACGGCACAAGGGCGGCTCATGCATGAAAACGCCCATGCCGCCGGGACAGAAAGCCGGAAAAACATCCGGACAGCCACCGCGCTGATACTGGGCTCCGAA
>CASETG010000064.1 GCA_949290765.1 Oxalobacter formigenes
GCCGTCCTTGTATATTTGCGACAGGGCGACGAAGCCCAGTTCGGCATTGCCAGACGCGATGAACTGGTAGGTTTGTCCGATGTTTTCTCCCTGGACGATTTTGGGTTGCAGCGTTTTGTCCAGTCCCATTTTTTCAAGAGTCTGCATTGCCGCCAGACCGTATGGCGCCAGCTTGGGAGCGGCGATGGCGATATGGCTGAAGGACTGTTTTTTCAGGATTTCACCGTGTTGATCGACGTAATCCGGTTTTGCGGACCATAAAGCCAGTTTGCCGATCGCGTAAGTGAAGCGGCTTCCGGGTACAATAGCATTTTCCTGTTCCAGTCTGGCCGGTGTTTTCGCGTCGGCAGCCAGAAACAGGTCGTAGGGCGCTCCGTTTTTGATTTGCGCGTAGATTTTTCCGGTCGAACCGCCGGTTATCATGACCTTGTGGCCGGTTGCCTGTTCGAATTGCGCGGAAATGTTTTTGAGCGGTTCGACGAAGTTGGCGGCGACCGCGACGTGGACGGTTTCAGCTAGTGCGACTGTCGATGCGCACAGCATCAGCAGCCCCAGCACCAGTTTGGGCAGACGGAAGTTTTTGAACATGATTGGTCTCGCTATTCATTAAAGGAATAGCGGAATTCTAACAGAACAATTCGGTATTGTTCAAACTTTTGCTTTTTTGAAAAATTGACGAAAAAATGAACGATTCGGTTTCTCTTGCCAATGCGTTTGGACATGGTACGGCGGACAAGCGTATCGAGGTGCTCCGGAAAATCGGGGAGACGGGGTCTATTTCGCAGGCTGCCCGTGAAACGGGTATCAGCTACAAGGCGGCATGGCAGGCGATCGATACCCTGACCAATCTGACAGGGGTGTCTCTGGTGGAAAAAAGTGTCGGCGGTGTTGGCGGTGGCGGTGCGAAACTGACCGATGCCGGATTGCGTCTTCTGGAAATCGCCAGTGCGCTGGAGAAAAACCGGCAGGAAGTGTTGAGCCGTTTTCGGGAAGACACGGCGGATACCATCGACGCGCGCTTTTCGCGTTTGTCGATCAGAACCAGTATGCGCAATTATTTGCCTTGTATGGTCAAGGGGCTGAAGATGAGCGGACAGATTGTCCGGGTCTGTTTGCAGGTTCATGAAAACATGTCGGTGCTGGTGGCTCGCATTACCCGTACCAGTGCGGAACTGCTTGCGTTGAAACCGGGGATGGCCGTGCTGGCGATGTGCAAGGCAACGGCTGTCAAGGTGTTCGATGAGGTGGATTCCGCGGATTTGTCTGTGGCGAACCAGTTTCAGGGAACGGTGACGCGTGTGTCCGAAGGCGAAAAAGAGGATGAAGTCACGATTGAGTTGTTGCCGGGGTTGCAGTTGGTCGGCTTTGCTCCATCCTCGAAGCATATCGGTACCGGAATGCAGATTCAGGCATCCGTGGATGAATCGGCTGTCGTGGTGGCCTTGTTGCCGTGAGGGGAAGGTATGGACGGGGATATGGTTTCGTCGGATGTCGCGGTGGTTCGCTGGCGTGAAGGGGTTTGTGAGCCGGCGGTGGATACCGTGGCGGAAGAGGTGCCTGTCGCACTGGTGTATAACGGGATTTCGCATGCGGTGATGCTCGCGACACCAGCCGATCTGGAAGATTTTGCGCTGGGTTTTTCTCTGACGGAAGGGATTGTGGGCGAACCTGGCGATGTGTATGACTGTGAAGTCGTCGAGGCAGAAAACGGGATTCGTGTCGAGTTGACGATCGCCAGCGAGTCGTTCGGCAATCTGAAAATACGTCGCCGGAATCTTGCCGGAAGGACAGGGTGCGGTTTGTGTGGAACGGATTCCCTGTCCCAGGCTGTCCGGACTTTGCCGGTTGTGCAAAATGCGCCGGTATTTGCCGTCGGTGTCGTGCATGCCGCGTTTGACGAAATGGAAAAACGGCAGGCGCTGAAGATGAAAACGGGCGCGACGCATGCGGCTGCATGGCTTGATTCTGATGGTACGGTATCTTTTGTCAGGGAAGATGTCGGGCGGCATAATGCACTGGACAAAATGATCGGCGCCATGGCTGCGAAGGGAAAGGATTTCGGTCGTGGTGCGGTACTGGTGACGAGCCGTGCCAGTTATGAAATGGTCCAGAAGTGCGCGATGGCGGGTATCGGAATGCTGGCGGCTGTATCGGCACCGACGGCGCTGGCGATCCGTATGGCGGATCGCGCCAATATCACGCTTGCAGGCTTTGTCAGGAAACACGGTCTTTCGGTTTATACACATTCGCAGAGACTGACCTGAATTTTCGCCGGCCTGCGGCACAGTCTGTACAATATAAAATTGTCTCTATTATTTTCATTCGGATAATTGCCATGAAATTTGAAACGCTTGCCATTCATGCCGGCTATTCGCCGGATCCTGTGACCAAATCCGTCGCGGTACCGATTTACCAGACGGTGGCTTATGCTTTTGACAATGCACAGCACGGCGCTGATCTGTTCGATCTGAAAGTACCGGGAAATATTTATACCCGTATCATGAATCCGACCAACGATGTGCTGGAAAAACGGGTCGCGGCGCTGGAAGGTGGTGTCGGTGCCCTGGCGCTGGCATCCGGCATGACGGCGGTATCGTATGCTATCCAGACCATTACGGAAGTGGGTGACAATATCATCGCGTCCAGTACGCTCTATGGCGGCAGCTATAATCTGTTCGCCCATACTTTCCCGCAATACGGTATTGAAGTCCGTTTCGCCGATCCGCGGCTGCCGGATGATTTTTCGGCACGTATCGACAGTCGTACCAAGGCGATTTTCTGTGAATCGGTCGGCAATCCGCTGGGCAATGTGACCGATATCGAGAAACTGGCCAATATCGCGCATGCGCACGGTATTCCGCTGATTGTGGACAATACCGTTCCGACACCGTATCTGTGCCGTCCGTTTGAGTGGGGTGCCGATATTGTGGTGCATGCGCTGACGAAATCCATGAACGGTCATGGCAACAGTCTGGCCGGCGGTATCGTCGACAGCGGCAAGTTCCCGTGGAAAGAACATCGCGAAAAATTCAGACGTCTCAATGAACCGGATGTGTCCTATCATGGTGTCGTTTATACGGATGTGTTCGGTGATGCGGCCTATATCGCGCGCGCCAGAGTGGTTCCGCTGCGCAATATGGGAGGCGCCCTGTCTCCGATGAACGCCTTCCTGATTTTGCAGGGTATCGAAACCTTGCCGTTGCGTATGGACAGAACGTGCGAAAATGCACTGGCGATCGCACGTTTCCTGCACGATCATCCGAAGGTTTCGTGGGTGAATTGCGCGGCATTGCCGGATCATCCGGACCATGCCTTGCTCCAGAAATATATGAACGGCAAGGCGCCCAGCCTGTTGTCGTTCGGTGTCAAACCGTCCGGCAGCATGAGTGCACGCGAGGCAGGTGCAAAAGTGCTGGATGCCTTCAAATTGTTCACCCGGTTGGTCAATATCGGGGATGCGCGTTCGCTGGCGACCCATTCGGCTTCGACGACGCATCGCCAGCTGAGTGC
>CASETG010000065.1 GCA_949290765.1 Oxalobacter formigenes
AAAATTTCGTCTGTGACCTTGACGCGGAATTTGAAAGCGTCCGTACCTTCCCTGATTGCCGCATCGCATCGGAGAATGAGTGTATAAAGGCCAGATTCATTGATGAGATTCAGGCTCCCGCCGCGCTCTAACTTTAAGTTATACCGCTCACAATCCCTGAGACTTGATATGGATTTAGAAGGATTTGACAACCCAAGACTTGCGCATACATCGGTTGCTGCAAACCATGGGCGATTGTTGATATTGAAAATTCTGAAAGACAGTCCGTTGATTTCCAGACGGACGGGCTGAAGCATTCCTGCATCTGTCTGCATGATAGTTTCCTTTTGCAAGTTGTAGAACTCGCACCCCGCTGCTAAACGGGTGGGCGAGACCGACGGGTTAGCAGACCGGGCAAAAGGAACCGGCGCATCCGAAGATGCCCCATCGGCCTCTCCCATAGGAGAAGCATCACGCATAGAAAAAGCGCCATCAGATTGTACGGCGCTTTGCGCCTTTTGCTTCGGGCTGCTAAACCCAAAAACAGTATGGCGCATGGCTTCTGAAATTGCAATAGACAGTACTGGAATGGACGGAAAGCGCTCGGCAATGAGCGTGGACAGTTCGCCCTGTTGTGCTTTGGTAATGGTCAGCGAATAGGCACCGGTTTTCCGGATAGCAGGCAGGACTTCTTCCATAACCCACGTTTCGAACTTTTCCGCTTCCGGTTTTTTGGAACGGATAATCAGGCGGTACAGGTTGGGTTCATTGATAAAAATGACTTCCCGATTTTGGCCACCGGAGCTGATGTAACGTTTCGTTACACCAGATGCTTTACAGTGGTCGGTAATTGTTTTTCTTGAGTTGGTGTACCCCAACACTGAACAAACGTCAGTAGCACAGAACCAGACTTCGCCATTAATGGCAACAGTACGAACGGTATTGGATTGAAATTGAAATTCGACAGGCGCAGACGCGCACAGAGATACGTTAGACATGGTGTGTCTCCCTCGACAAGTTCTTGAAACCCGCCGCCCCCGACGCCAATCAGGGGTGGCAGAACTGTACAGGTTGGCGTACCGCGTCGAAGGAAACGGCGTGCATTGCTGCACCCCGTACAGTCCCGCCATAGGAGAGACATTGCGCACAAAAAAACCGCACAAAACAGGGTTCAGGCGGTGTGCGCCTTCGATCATCGGGACGCCAATCCCGGCACCGTCTTTTTCCGGTGCGATGTCAGTATGCCGTGCCTATGCAGTTCTTGTCAAATGCGCATTGCCGACGGTGTATATGCTGCCAACCGTACCGCC
Organism: Oxalobacter formigenes; assembly: GCA_949290765.1. GTDB lineage: Bacteria > Pseudomonadota > Gammaproteobacteria > Burkholderiales > Burkholderiaceae_D > Oxalobacter > Oxalobacter formigenes_E. The sequence continues at coordinate 1,290 of CASETG010000065.1, forward strand.
GCCATAGCATTGATGGAAAGCCAGAGCCGGAAGCTCTGGAAATATGCGAAAAAGCGTTTAGACATGGGCGACGCTCCCCTACGACAAATTTTCGTTCATGTCTAAACATATTTATAGATAAGCTGTTAATTTTTATCTATTTTCGACTTTTTGCGTTAAAATAACGCCGTTTTTACGAAATAAACGATCCGGCGCCGGTAAAGTCCAGAGCGGCGGACGGAGATTTTTTGTTTATTGTTCAATCCATTTTTTACCTATTTTTATGAAAACTGCACAAGAAGTACGCGCCGGCAATGTCGTGATGGTCAACAATGAACCGATGGTTGTTCTGAAATCGGAATACAGCAAATCGGGTCGTAACGCCTCTGTCTGCAAGATGAAAATGAAAAATCTGCTCAACGGTTCCAACATGGAAGCCGTTTATCGTGCAGATGACAAGTTCGATGTTGTCGTGCTGGACAAGAAGGAAGTCACGTATTCCTATTTTTCCGATCCGCACTATGTTCTGATGGATGCCGAATACAACCAGTACGAAGTCGATGCGGAAAACATGGGCGATGCGCTGAATTACATCGAGGACGGCATGCCGTGTGAAGTTGTTTTCTACAACGACCGCGCCATTTCCGTCGAATTGCCGAACACGGTCATTCGTGAAGTCGTTTATACTGAACCTGCCGTCAAGGGCGACACGTCTTCCGGCAAGGTCATGAAGTCCGCCAAGCTGGCGACCGGCTTTGAAATCCAGGTTCCGCTGTTTGTCGAAATCGGCGACAAGATCGAAATCGATACCCGTACCGGTGAATATCGCAGCCGCAGCAAATAAGGTTTGCCAGGACAGCGACCTGTCGTCTGTACCGGAAACGGCACGCGCTGGCGTGCCGTTTTTCTTGAAAAACGTACTGAACGGCACAGGCCGGTCGCCGACGATGATGCTAACCTATCCAATTTTCAATGAGGAACCGACATGGCAGTCCGCAGCATGACCGCTTACGCCACGACATCGCTTGAGACCGTGGCAGGAACGCTCACGATAGAACTGAAAAGCGTCAATTCGCGTTTTCTGGATTTGCAGTTCAGAATGAATGACGAGTTCAGGGCATATGAGCCGTTTTTCCGTGAATCCATCATGCAAAATATCCGGCGCGGGAAGGTCGAGTGTCGTTTGTCTTTTGCCAGGGGGGCGCAAAATCCGTCATCCATGAAGCTGAATCATGATCTGTTGCGTGAATTGTCGGGCCTGCAACGCGAGATCAGGGAACAGTATCCGGAGGCGCAGGCGATGACGGTGAATGAGTTGTTGCGATGGCCCGGCATGATCGAGGAAGCGTCACCCGATCAGGAAACGTTGCAACGGCAGGTCCGGCAGGCCATGGCGGATACGCTGGATACGTTTACAGCCGAACGGGAGCGCGAAGGTGCGGCATTGACCAGAACGCTTATCGATCGCGTTGTCGCGATGCAGCAAATCGTCGGGTATGTCGAGCCGCTGATTCCGAAGATGGTCGAACAGTTCAAGCAGAAAGCCATCGAGCGGATGCAGGAAACGCTTGGTCTGGCGATGGAGGGGGGCGCGGCTGCGACGATGACGCAGCAGGAAGCTGCCGAACGGATTCGTCAGGAAGTGACGTTGTATGGCATGCGTATCGATGTGGCGGAAGAATTGTCGCGCCTGAAAATCCATCTGGATGAAACGCGTTCCATTCTGGAAAAGGGTGGGCTGGTCGGCAAGCGTATGGATTTCATGTTGCAGGAGCTGAACCGCGAAGCGAATACGCTGGGTTCGAAGGCGGCGATCAAGGAATTGTCCGACGCTTCCATGGAACTGAAATTGCTGATCGAGCAGATACGGGAGCAAGTCCAGAATCTGGAATGAGGTTCGTGCTGCATATTCAGGCGGGATGTTCGGGCATCCCGCTTTTTTATTGTGCAGCAAAACAGGGGGGACGGTGAAATGGGCACAGCTCCATGTGGAGATGAGAGTGGTGCAGTTGTGTTTTACCGATGTCGGGCATGTTTGTTGCATGGCTGTCATGCCGGTCAGGATGGCATATAATTTTTTTCCTGAAAAACCGGCTTGCCGGTGGATGAACAATACGATTGATAAAATCTCGGAGTGCGAAAATGGCGAATGTCGGAAAAACTGTGATGGTGACCGGTGCGGCAGGTTATATCGGTTCACATACCTGTGTGGAGTTGCTTGAGGCGGGTTATGAGGTGGTTGCCGTGGACAATCTCTGCAACAGTTCGCGCAAGTCGCTGGAACGGGTACAGCAAATCACCGGGAAAACGCTGGTTTTCCATGAGGCGGATATCCGTGATACGGACGCCATGGAAAAAATATTCGCACAATCCGCTGTCGATGCCATCATTCATTTCGCCGGATTGAAAGCGGTCGGCGAGTCTGTGGCGAAGCCGCTGATGTATTACGATAACAATGTCGCCGGTACGGTCGCGCTGTTGCAGGTGGCGCAAAAAGCCGGTGTCCGTCATTTTGTGTTCAGCTCGTCGGCGACGGTTTATGGTGATCCGGACTATTCACCGGTACCGGAAACGGCCAGATTGTCTGTCGCCAACCCGTATGGCCGCTCAAAACTGATGATTGAGGAAATCCTGAACGACCTCTCGTTTTCAGACTCGTCATGGTCGGTTGCCATCTTGCGTTATTTCAATCCGGTGGGCGCACATCCCAGCGGACTGATCGGAGAGGATCCTCACGGTATTCCGAACAATCTCATGCCGTATGTCGCACAGGTCGCCGTCGGACGGCTCAAGGAACTGGCGGTGTTCGGCAACGATTATCCGACAAAGGATGGTACGGGTGTCCGGGACTATATCCATGTTATGGATCTGGCGCGAGGGCATGTGGATGCACTGGCATACCTGTTCCGTGAGCACAAGGGGTTTACCGTCAATCTGGGAACAGGGGTCGGATACAGCGTACTGGATGTCGTTCACGCCTTTGAAAAGGCATGCGGAAAACCGGTTCCATACCGGATCGCGCCGAGACGCGCAGGCGACGTGCCGCTGTATTATGCCGATCCGTCTCTGGCGGCATCATTGCTTGGCTGGAAGGCACGCTATGGTCTGGATGACATGTGCCGCGATTACTGGAACTGGCAAAGCAGAAACCCGAACGGGTATGTCTGAAAAAGGGTGGCTCGTGCTGCGGATTGGACGGTTTGCATGGCGATGGCTCGCCTGAAAAATCGTTTCTGTTTTTTATTGCAGTGAAACATTTGTCGCACCGGTTGTGATGTCGTGTCAGACAGGCAGTGGAGATAGGCCGGTTTGCGGCAGGAAAGAGCAGTTTGTTCCGGTACGGGCATAAAAAATCCGGCAAATGTGAAGCATTTGCCGGATGGTGCAGGTTTTTCGCAGGATTTACAGAACGCTGGAAATTGCGTTGACGACGTAATCTAGGTTGTGCGAATTGAGTGCCGCCACGCAGATACGTCCCGTGCTGACGATATAGACCGAGAATTCGTTTTTCAGGCGTTCGACCTGTTCCGGCGTCAGGCCGGAATAGGAGAACATGCCGTTCTGGCGGGTGATGAAGCTGAAATCCTGACCGTATTTCCGTGCAGTCAGGTCGTCAGCCAGCTTGTGGCGCATTTCGTGTATGCGGACACGCATGCCGGTCAGTTCGTTTTCCCACATCTGGTGCAATTCAGGATTGGCAAGTACCGTCGCCACAATCTTTGCACCGTAAATCGGCGGGTTGGAATAGTTGGTCCGGATGATGCGTTTGAGCTGCGACAGGGTGCGTGCGGCTTCATCGGCATTGCCGGCGACGATGCTGAACGCGCCGACACGTTCGCCGTACAGGGAAAAGGACTTCGAGAAGGAGTTGGATACCAGTACGGGCGTATATTGCGACGAGAAGCGGCGAACGATACGGCCGTCGGATTCGATACCGTCGGAAAAGCCCTGATAGGCCATGTCCAGGAAAGGAATGAGCTTGCGGGTCTTGACGATGTCGATGATTTCTTCCCATTGCGCGTCCGACAGGTCCGCACCGGTCGGATTGTGGCAGCAGGCATGCAATACGATGATCGAACCGGCATGCAGAGCCTTGAGGGTGTCGCTCATGCCGGAAAAATTCACCCCGCGGGTGGCCGGGTCATAGTAGGGGTATGTATTGACCTTGAATCCGGCGTATTCAAACAGGGCGCGGTGGTTTTCCCAGCTGGGGTCGCTGATCCAGACTTGAGAACCCGGCGAGAAACGTTTGAGAAAATCGGCGCCGATTTTCAGCGCGCCGGTTCCGCCGATGGCCTGAACCGTGGCGACCCGTTTCTGGCTGACGACGTCGCTGGTTTCGCCGAATACCAGCTTCTGGACGGTATTGTCATACAGCGGCAGGCCGTCGATCGGCAGATAGGTGTGCGGGCTGCCCTGCGCGGTAATCTGTTTTTCGGCTTCCTGGACACATTTGAGCAGGGGAACCTTGCCGTTGTCGTCGTAATAGACACCGACGCCGAGATTGATTTTGTTCGGGTTGGTATCGGCATGAAAAGCTTCGGTAATACCCAGAATGGGGTCACGTGGCGCCATCGGAATGGCGGAAAAGATTGTTTCCGGAATAGACTGGTTCATCGTGTTAACATTCAATATCTAGTGCAAGATGCAATCCGCATCATCGTGCATGGAGCAACCGGTGCAGAGCGAAAAAACAAAATTTTTTTGCTTTTTCCAACGGCTAACATCTTATCAAAGGTAAGAACGCATGTCTCATTTATCGCTTATTTCTTCAAAAAAAGATGACGGAAAAGTCGTTACTTTCCCGAATTCCCCTTTCAGGCTGCATCAGCCTTTTCCACCATCCGGGGACCAGCCGGAAGCGATCGACAAGCTGGTGGAAGGCATCAGTGACGGGTTGTCGTTCCAGACATTGCTGGGTGTGACGGGGTCGGGCAAGACTTATACGATGGCCAATGTCATCGCCCGTCTTGGGCGTCCTGCCATCGTGTTCGCGCCGAACAAGACGTTGGCCGCGCAGCTTTACAGCGAGTTCCGTGAGTTTTTTCCGGAAAATGCCGTGGAATATTTCGTCAGTTATTACGATTATTACCAGCCGGAGGCCTATGTTCCGCAGCGCGATTTGTTTATCGAGAAGGATTCGGCGATCAACGAGCATATCGAGCAGATGCGCCTGTCGTGTACCAAGTCGCTCATGGAACGGCGCGATGTGGTGATCGTGGCGACGGTATCGGC
>CASETG010000066.1 GCA_949290765.1 Oxalobacter formigenes
GATTACGGTAACCGACAAGCCGGGCAGCGACAAAAGAGCGCCCTCTTTTTCGGTCAACCGGCCAGACGGCAGCGTTCACATCCGCTTTGCCGGCCTCCCGATGGGACACGAATTCACGTCACTCATTCTGGCCTTGCTTCAGACCGGCGGCTATCCCCCGAAAGTCGAACCGGATGTCATCGAACAAATCAGAAACCTGGAAGGCACATTCCGGTTCGAGACCTATATTTCCCTGAGCTGCCAGAACTGCCCTGAAGTCGTACAGGCACTGAATCTGATGGCCGTCGTCAACCCGAACATCTCCCATGTGATGATAGACGGCGCCCTGTTCCAGGATGAAGTCAACGAACGCCACATCATGGCTGTTCCGACCATCTTCCTCAACGGCAAGGAATTCGGTCAGGGCCGCATGAACATCAAGGAAATTCTGGCCAAGGTCGATACCGGCAGCGCAAAACGCGAAGCGGAAAAAATCGCGGCCAAGGCTCCGTTCGACGTTCTTGTCATCGGCGGTGGCTCCGCAGCTGCAACTTCCGCCATCTATGCCGCACGCAAAGGCATCCGGACCGGTCTGATTACCGAAAACTTCGGCGGCCAGATCCTGAACACGACCGACATCGAAAACATCATCGCCATCAAGAAAATCGAAGGCACCCATCTGGCGGCAGTCTATGAAGACAACGTCAGAAACCACGACATCGATGTCATGATGCCGCAACGCGCGATCGGACTGGTTCCGGGCGACCTGATCGAAGTCAAACTGGAAAACGGTGCATCCGTCAAAAGCAAAACCGTCATTCTGGCAACAGGCGCCAGCTGGCGGAAAATGGAAATTCCGGGTGAAGCAACCTATATCGGACGCGGCGTGGCATTCTGCCCGCACTGTGACGGTCCCCTGTACAAGAACCGCAAGATCGCCGTCATCGGCGGCGGCAATTCGGCAGTCGAGGCAGCAATCGATCTGGCAGGCATCGCCGAACACGTCACCGTACTCGTTCGCGGAACAAGACTAACCGCCGACACGGTATTGCAGGACAAGTTCTTCTCCCTGAAAAACGTCACGCTCGTCACACAGGCACAGACCATGGAAGTGACCGGCGATGGACAAAAAGTCGATGGGCTGGTCTACAAGGATCTGGCGACCGGCACGAACCGAACCCTGCCTGTCGCCGGCATTTTCGTCCAGATCGGTCAGGTTCCGGCGACCGGCTGGCTCAAGGATACGCCGGTTCGTCTGAACGAAAAGAACGAAATCGAAGTCGATGTCTACAACAAGACTTCCGTTGCAGGCGTATTCGCCGCAGGTGACGTCACCTCTTCGCCCTACAAACAAATCGTTATCGCCATGGGTGATGGCGCCAAGGCCGCCCTGAGCGCCTTCGATTACCTGATTCGGCGATAAAAATCCTCGCTTTTTCAAGGCCGTTATTGAATAACGGCCTTTTTTATTGGTATCTTGGCGTATGGACGGTTTTACGGAAAATTCCACTTTTTCATGAACGAAACCTATGGAAACAGACAAGCAAATCGAAAAAGCCGCCGCGCTGATCCGTGAAGCGGATGCCTTGCTGATCGGAGCCGGTGCCGGCATGGGCGTCGATTCGGGATTGCCTGACTTTCGAGGCAACGAAGGATTGTGGCGCGCCTACCCGAAACTGGGAAAACACCGGATCTCTTTTGTGGAAATCGCCAATCCGAACGCATTTGCCGACAACGCGCGACTGGCATGGGGTTTTTACGGGCATCGCCTGAACCGTTACCGGGAAACACTGCCGCACGAGGGATTCCGTATTCTGCAAGACATGGCGAAAAAGCTGCCGCACGGCGCTTTCGTATTCACCAGCAACGTGGACGGACAATTCCAGAAAGCCGGATTCGATGAATTCCGTATCGTCGAATGCCATGGCTCCATTCATCACCTGCAATGTTGCACGCCGTGTTCCGCCTCCATCTGGCCTGCCGGCAAACTGTCTGTGGAAATCGACGAAGAAAATTGCTGGCTGACTTCTCCCTTGCCTGTATGCCCCGAATGTCACGGCATGTCGCGTCCCAACATCCTGATGTTCAACGACTGGGGTTGGATATCCAATCGCACGGAACTGCAAATGGAACGCCTGCACAAATGGTACCGTCAGGCAAAACACCTCGTCGTCATCGAAATGGGTGCCGGCGTTCATGTTCCGACCGTCCGCCGCGCCAGCGAATCGTTCAACGTCCCGATCATCCGGATCAATCCGGACTACCCGGAAGTCCCCAAATCCTCCGATGTCGGACTGGCGATGGGTGCACTGGATGCATTGCGGCTTATCGAAGCGCAACTGGGAAAAACCGCATAACGATCATTTTCAACGACAAGACCATACCATGACCAATCCGCCCCTTCTTGCAGAAACTCTCTGGGATGACGTTATCCGTGTCAGGGAAACAGTCCCCCTGATTCACAACATCACGAATCTTGTCGTCATGAGTTACAACGCAAACATTCTGCTTGCACTGGGAGCGGCGCCCGTCATGGCACATGCTCTGGAAGAAGTCGCCGACATGTCCGCAATCGCCGACGCACTGGTCATCAACATCGGTACCCTGCAACCCGAATGGGTCGCTTCCATGAAACTGGCCGCCCGGACAGCCCATACGCACGATATTCCCGTCACGCTCGATCCGGTAGGTGCAGGTGCCACCGCCTACCGCAACCGTGTCGTCGAGGAAATACTCACCGAAGCGCAGCCAGACATCATTCGTGGCAACGCATCGGAAATCATGAGCCTTGCCGGCTCGCAAGCGCCGACCAGAGGAGTCGAAAGTACCGAATCATCCGATCATGCCCTGCATGCCGCATACAAACTGGCCACCCGCATCGGGGGTACCGTCTGTGTCTCCGGTGCGACCGATCATATCATTGATGAAAACGGCAGAATCGCCAGCCTGTCCAACGGACATCCCTGGATGACCCGTATCACCGGCGTCGGCTGCTCCGCCAGTGCCATGACAGGTGCTTTCGCCGCCGTCCAGCCCGACCGCTGGCAAGCGACGACCGCAGCCATGGCGTACATGGGGGTTGCCGGAGAAATCGCGGCAGAAACGGTAATGTCTCGGGGACAGGGCGTCGGCTCCATGCAAATCGCCTTGCTCGATACCCTGCAACTGATGAAACGGGACGACTTTCTCACACGTATCAGACTGGTCGCGAACGACAGGCTTACGCCTCACAAGCGTCCATGACGATATTTTCCGTCACCGATACGCCTGCAGCCACTCATTCCACCCGTACCGTATAACGCAGCACCGCTTCTCCCGCAGCCGGTACCGTGATATCCCACACGGCCACCATGCCATCCCGGCGATGTGTCGCATTCTCGGAAATTATCTGCCATTTTCCGGGAACCGGTTCACGAACCTGAACGACAACCGGGCGATCCTTTGCGTTGCGCAAGCGGATTTCATGCGAACTGTCATACCGTCGGGGAGCGCCTGACAGTGCCGCTATCTGTTCAAACCGGAGCTGTTTGCGACTTGCCGTCACGTGAAAAGACTCACCCATAGACAAACTTGCAGATTCGCCCACCGGCATATGCGGCATACGGCTTTCACCTGCAAACTGCATGTTTCCATGACGATCGGCCTGATAAAAACGCACAACGCCGGCAGGTATCGGAAAACCCAGACCTTCGTGCGAACTGTTTTTCCATTCCACACGCTGAACAACCGGCCAGGTCCTGCGCATCCCGGGCAAACTGCTGCGATAATAATAACTTTCCCCCTCGAGAACCCATTTGCGTTTCACCTTTACCGAACCTGCGTTGAAAAGCGCATACAGGCATAACTGGCGATCCGGCAACGTAACCTTTCCGGGCAAATCATATCGGTAATAATCACCCGATCCGTCACCGGATACCGTATTGGCGACCGGCAGGACATCCCGCTTCATACCGGCTGAGGACATCATCACGCTTCCGCCACCGGAAACACGATTCAGATTTCCCGCTACCAGCGTCACCCTGACATCCTTGAGCGACATACCGCTATTGTTGGCAAGCGCCGCCCTTCCGGCGAGGCTCATGACATCACTTTCTTCATCGAAGCGTGCGACATAATCGGCCTGCCAGCCGATACCACGCGTCAGATAATCCAGCTCCAGTATCCCGTCATGACCGGTACGATTCTCCCACTCAATCGTCAGAAACGGATCATTGCGCAATCCATCCGGCAGCCTATCGAAAACCAGACGTCCGGGAAGTCCCGTTTCGATACGGTCGCCGATTTCAAGAACGACTCCATCCTGAACCGACAGAATCCGCGCATTTTCTTCCGTCTCACGACCTGTCACCGGATCTTTTCTGACGATCCTGACCGTTTTACCTACATGCGCAGCCAGAAGCGTTTGTGGAGACAAGCGCTCATGAGCGTAAGCGATCCTGCCGACATCGACAGGACGTCCATCGCCATCGAGCAACATGACCGTCTCCGGCAAAATACCGTCACTGATACCGGAAAAACGCACCGACACATTCCCGGACGGCAACGATAGCTGCCTGCGCTCCCTGACCAGCGCCATGTCATGTTCATATACCGTCAGAGACATTTCCCGCCTGTCTTTCACATCCGTCGACAACACTGCAGTCGCATGGGCAAACGGCATCACCAGAAACAGTGCAAACCACCACGATTGCCGAAATACCTGCATGATCCCCTCCGTTCTTCATTTCGCAAAGCACGCCTGGCAAAACATACCTGCCGATTCCGTTTTTCCATTCTGCTGCACACCCCGTCGGGAATTACCGTTTTTTACGTCTGGACACAAAAAAGGGCATCCTGACGGATGCCCTTTTTTGTCTTCACGACAGAAAACGGGATCAGATCACCGACAATGCCTGATCCAGATCGGCGATGAGGTCGTCTGCATGTTCCAGCCCGATCGACAGACGGATCATATCTTCGCTGACGCCGGCTTTTTTCAACTCTTCGGCACTCAGCTGGCGATGCGTCGTCGAAGCCGAATGGGTCGCCAGCGAACGCGCATCCCCGATATTG